>NZ_JBGLYH010000093.1:0-10664 GCF_041414475.1 Pseudodesulfovibrio karagichevae | reverse complement strand
CAGCGAGTTGCCTCGCTGGCTCCATGAATACAATTATTACAGGAATCATTCGGCGTTACAGCATAAAACGCCTATCAGCCGATTGGGAGCCGCTGTGAACAACGTCTTGCAACTCCACAGCTAGCGCAGGTAGGCGTCGAGTAGTTCCCGGTAGCCGGGGCGGGCCTTGACCCGGTCCAGGGCGGCCTGGAAGGCGTCCACGACCTCGGCGGGCGTGTCCGGGTGGAAGGCGTAGTAGACCGGCGTTTCGCGCAGGACGTACACGGTCTCGAAGCTGTCCGGGGCGAGGCCTTCGCGGGCCGAGATCTTGCGCCAGCAGGCCTCTTCGTAGGCCACCAGGTCCAGGCGGCCGGTCATGAGCTTGTCGATGTTCTGGCTCATGCGGGCCACGGGCTGGATGCTGGCCAGGCCCTGGTATCCGGCGAGCAGGGTGTCCGAGACGTCCCCGCGCAGGGTGCCCACGGACAGCCCCTTGAGGTCGTCCAGGCTGTCGAGGCGGATATGCCGGTCCTTGCGGGCGATGAGCGCGAAACGGACCGAGGCGATGGGACCGGCCCAGCGGAAGGCGTGCTCGCGCTCCGGGGTCCGGGCCATGCTGAAGAGCACGATGTCGGGCTCATGCTGGAGCCGCTCGTAGGCCCTGGCCCAGGGCATGGACTCCACGCGCTGGCCGGGAATGCCGAGCTCGGTCCAGACCATGCGCAGCAGGTCCACGGAGATTCCGCGCATGACGCCGTTCTCCTGATAGTTGAACGGGTAGTACTCCTCGGTCAGCCATGCGTACTCCGCCAGCCTGTCGGCCGGACACCGGCCGCCCGAGGCCGCCGCCGGAAGCAGCAGGCAGAGAAGCAGGCCCGAAAGAGGGCCGATCCAGGGGGGCGTGGTCCGGACTTCTGCGGGGGCTGTGCTGTCGGGGTAGAGGGCGGACATGTTCCGGTCTGTAGCAGGACAACCGGGGGGCTGTAAATCCGTGACCTCAGTTCAGATAATGGTCGAGCAGGGCCCGGTAGTCCGGTTGGCGGGTCACGGCGTCAAGAGCCTTCTGGAAGCGTTCGATCAGGGCGTCCGGCGTGTCCAGGCTGAAGGCGAAATACAGCGGGTCGGTGCACAGGGTCATGATCGGCTTGAACTCGCCGCCGGGGCGGCCCAGCAGGGCGGCGAAGTGGTGGAACTGGAGGGCGTCCATGGCCACGGCGTCCACCCGGTCGCGGGTCAGCATCCCGATGGCCGTGTCCGGGGTGCGGGAGCCGGTGTAGCGCAGGCCCGCGTCCCGCAGGATGTTGGCCGAGGCCACGTCGCGCACCGCAGCCAGCCGCCAGCCGTCGAGGTCCTTGAGGGAGCGCGCGCTCAGGTGCCGGGAGCGCAGGGTGAACACCTCGGTCTTGCCCTGGACGATGGGGCCGACCCACTTGAAGTCGGGTTCCCGCCCCTTGGTCCGGTACATGGAGAAGAGCATGGTCCGGGGATCGACGTGGCCCATGTCGTAGGCCCTGGGCCAGGGGAACAGGTGGATGGGCTGCTCCGGCACGCCCATCTCCCGCCACATGCGCCTGAGCAGGTCCACGGACAGACCGGCGAGCCGCCCGTTCCGGCTGTAGTTCATGGGCCAGTACTGCTCGGTCATGTAGGTCAGGTGCGTGGCCGGATCGGCGAGGGCGTCGGCTCGGGCCGGGATGGCGGCGATCAGGACGAAGGCGGCCACGAGGAGCGGCGGTAGGAGATGGCGCATGGGCACGGACTAATCGACAACAGCGGGAAAGACAAGCGGGAAGCGGCGGGAGCGGGTTGTGAAACGACCTAATTGTTGTAGGAATTGAGCAGTGTTCGATAGGCCTGACGCGCGGTGACCGTGTCCAGGGCCCGTTGGAACCGGGCGATCAGGGCGTCGTCGACGTCCGGGCTGAAAGCGTAATACAGGGAGTCCTCGCTCAAGATCAGGGCGGTCTCGAAATCCCTTGCGGACAGCCCCATGGCGGCAATGGTGTGCCGGAAGCGGGCCTCATCCAGGGCGATGGCGTCCACGCGTCCCGACCGAAGGAGTTCGACGGCGTGCCTGGCATGGGTGGCGCAGGTCGGGACGATCCCGGTCTGCAGGACCTTGGAGGTCGAGGCGGTGTCGCGCAGGGAGGCTATCTTCAGGCCGGTCATGTCCTCGATGGACCGCAGCTTGAGGTTCCGCGAACGCAGGCAGAAGAGGGCCTGACGCCCCCTGGCGATGGGGCCGACCCATTTGAAGTGGTTTTCCCGCTCCCTGGTCCGATAGACGGAGAAGATCGCGACCTGCCGGTCCCATTGCCCGCTGTCGTAGATGCGGGGCCACGGCATGATCTCGATGGGCTGTTCCGGGACGTCCATTTCCTGCCAGATCAGCTTGAGCAGGGTCACGGCCAGGCCTGCGGGCTCGCCCTCTTGCTCATAGATGAACGGTCTGTACACCTCGGCCAGATACGTGATTCCCGCAGCGGAATCATTCGAAGCCTGCGTAAAGCCCGTCGAGGCCATGAACAGGCCGACGAACAGCGACACGGCAAGAAGCCCGGCAAACCTCATGGTCTATTTTAACCAAGGGAAACGGTAAAGGCAAGGCTGAGGCAAGGCCGGTATCCCTTCCCCGGCGCGCGTCGGCGGCCCTGCAATTGTCTGGCGACAACGGGAAAGGCGCGTGGTTGGAGACCGCTCGGGCCTGCGGAACGGGGGGGGCTTAGTTGACGTAGAAATTGAGCAGGTTGCGGTAGACCGGCCGCTTCACGATGGCGTTCAGGGCACGCTGGAATCGGGCCACCAGGGCGTCGTCGGTGTCCGGGCTGAAGGCGTAGTACAGGGAGTCCTCGCTCAGGACCAGGACGGCCTCGAAGGTGTCGGGCGGGAAGCTCAGGCCCGCGACGGTGCGCCGGAAGCGGAATTCGTCCAGGGCCACCGCGTCCACGCGGCCCGACTCGAGGAGCTGGATCGCGTGCTCGGCGCGGGAGGCGTAGATCAGGGGGAACCCGGCCCCGAGCACCTTGCTGGCTGCGGCGATGTCGCGCAGGGAGGCTATCCGGCGGCCGTCCATGTCGCGCAGGGAGCGGACCGCGAGGCGCCGGGAGCGCAGGGCGAACAGGGCCAGCCGCCCCTTGACGATGGGCCCGACCCACTTGAAGAGGCGCTCCCGCTCCTCGGTCCGGTACATGGAGAAAATCACGACGTGCGGGTCCATCTGGCCGCTTCGGTAGATGCGCGGCCAGGGCATGACCTGGATGGGCTGCTCCGGGACGCCCATCTCCTGCCAGATCAGCTTGAGCAGGGCCACCGACAGTCCTGTGGGCCGCCCGTTTTCCGTGTAGTTCAGCGGCCTGAACTCCTCGGTCAGGTAGGTCAGACCCTCGGCGGGGTCGCCCGGCTCGTGCGCCAGCCCCGGCGAGGCCAGGAGCAGACAGGCGAGCAGCGGCAAGGCGATGAGACTGGTTACCATCATGCAACAATCATAGCGGAGCGGCGAGGGCAAGGCAAGCTTGGCCCCTCTGCGGGCGGGTGTCAGCGGCTGCGCAGTGTGAGCATCAGGTCCGTGCCCACGGGCTCGCAATCGGCGATGCGGAAGTCCAGGGCCTGGGCCATGGACACGGCCTCGCGGCCGGAGTAGGCCGCCGGGGCGGTCTCGTCGCCGAGGATGCGTGGGGCCACGAAATGGACGAGTTCGTCGGCCAGTCCCTGCGCGATGAGGGCCATGGCGAATCGGCCGCCGCCTTCGCACAGGGTGTAGTGGCAGGCGCAGTCGTAGCGCAGCCGCTCGAAGCCGCAGGACAGGCTGAGGGCACCGGCCCGGCCGGGCAGGGGCCAGACCGAGGTGCCGCGCCGCCGCAGGACGTCGGCCTGGGGGCTGTGGGCCGAGGTCTTGGAGGTCATGAAGATGACCCGCTCGGGCCGGTCGCGCAGCAGGGTGAAGCGGCTCGGATCGTCGGGCAGCCGGGAGGTGACCACCACGGCCAGGGGCTGGACGAAGTCGTCGGGCAACCCCTGTTTGCGGCAGGTCAGGCTCGGGTTGTCCGCGTAAAAGGTGTTGCCGCCGACGATGACCGCGCCGACCATGGCGCGCAGGTCGTGGACCCGGGCGAAGGACTCGGGGCAGGAGACCGGTTCGGGCTTGCGCGATCCGCCCGCGATCTTGCCGTCCAGGGTGGCCGCCATCTTCAGGATGTTGTAGGGCGAGTGGGTGTTCTGCCAGAGCAGGAAGTCGTCGATGAGGTCCCGGCACGCCTGTTCGAGCACGCCCACGGTTACCTCGATGCCATGGGCGCGGAGCTTCTCCACCCCGCCCGCGGCCACCGGGTTGGGGTCGCGGACGCCGACCACCACCTCGGCCACGCCCGAGGCGATGAGGGCCTCGGTGCACGGCGGGGTCTTGCCGTGGTGGTTGCACGGCTCCAGGGTCACGTACATGGTCGCCCCGCGCGGGTCCACCCCCTTGCCGCGGGCGTCGGCCAGGCATTCGCGCTCGGCGTGGAGCCTGCCGAACTTCGTGTGCCAGCCCTCGGCCACGATCGCGCCGTCGCGGACCAGCACGGCACCCACGCACGGGTTCGGGGCCGTGGCGCCCCGGCCCAGCCTGGCCAGTTCCACGGCCCGGGCCATGAACGCTTGGCTAGCGGAAGTCGCCTTCCATGAAAACATGGTTCACTCCGGCCTCTTCGAGCATGGCTTCGGACAGCTCGTCGGGGTAGTTTTCGGCGTAATAGATGTTCTGCACGTTGCAGTTGATGAGCATCTTGGTGCACAGGATGCACGGCTTGGTGGTGCAGTAGATGTCGCACCCCTTGAGGTCCAGGTTGTTGGTGGCGGCCTGGATGATGACGTTCTGCTCGGCGTGCAGCCCCCGGCACAGCTCGTGGCGTTCGCCCGAGGGGATGCCGAGCTGGTCGCGCAGGCAGCCGACCTCCTCGCAGTGGGCGATGTTGGTGGGCACGCCGTTGTAGCCGGTGGCCAGGATGCGCTTGTCGCGCACGGCGATGGCCCCGACCGCGCGGCGGGTGCAGGTGGAGCGCTGGGCCACCAGGTGGGCGATGCGCATGAAATATTCCGGCCAGGGCAGTCTGTTGGACATGAGGTTCCTCGTTCGTTTCGAAGTGGAGGTGGTTCGGTCCACCTACCACTTCTCGGCCCGAAAGGGAACGGCCGTTCCCCTCGTCGGCGCGGGTGGCCCGCCCTGAAAAAGACCCGTCCGCAAGGGCGCGGCCGGGTGGTATGTGAACGTGTCGTGCGCCCCGGACCGGGGCGCGGCGCTAGACGCCTCAGCCGCCGCCGGTGCCGCAGCTTGAGCCTTGCAGGGCCTCGAGGTTCGGGCCGCCGCCGTCCACCTTGGCGGAGCAGGCGCTCATGAGCTTTTCGGTCTCCGTGGCCCCGCACTGGGGGCAGGCCACGGGCTTCTCGTCGTTGAACACGAGTTCCTCGAACTCGTTGCCGCACTGCGTACAGATGTATTCATAGATGGGCATGATCGTGTCT
Organism: Pseudodesulfovibrio karagichevae; assembly: GCF_041414475.1. Classification (NCBI taxonomy): domain Bacteria; kingdom Pseudomonadati; phylum Thermodesulfobacteriota; class Desulfovibrionia; order Desulfovibrionales; family Desulfovibrionaceae; genus Pseudodesulfovibrio; species Pseudodesulfovibrio karagichevae. Next base: position 5,186 of record NZ_JBGLYH010000093.1, on the reverse strand, counting down.
CCGGGTACCATGCAGTTCGTCGATACGCCGTAAATCGTGCCGCGCCGGGCATTTGTCAAGGGACGGCCCCTTGCACATTGCACCGAAATGTGCAAAACGTGTGCATGTAAATGCACAAAAAATGTGCGATGGTGCCGCGGGGTTTGAAAATAAATTGTGTAATTTTATATTGTTGCTGGTTTTGGCACGAGGCGTGCTTTAAGCGGACCAGAAGATCACACACTCTCTTCTTCCTGCTTGCATGAAGGCATAACCTTAGGAGGCTACAAGATGTCCAAAAAACACATCACCATTCCCGCCTTGGCTGCGGTGCTGGTTCTGGGCATGGCCGCGTTCGCCGTGGCCGGTCCCGGCCACGGTTACGCGGGCGCGTGCGGCGGCCCCGGCTACGGACCCGGCGCGGCGTACAGCCAGCTGACCCCCGAGAAACAGGCCGAGGTCAAGGCCGTGGCGGACAAGTACGAACCGCAGTTCGAAACCGTCCGCAACCAGATCTGGGCAAAACGCTCCGTGCTCCAGGCCATGGTCAACGGCGGCCAGGCCGACGAGAAGGCCATCACCAAGCTGGTCACCGACATCTCCAGCCTGCGCAACAAGATGCGTGACCTGCGAGCGGCCATGTCCGACGAGCTGGTCAAGGCCACCGGCATCACCGGCTTCGGCACCTGCGCCGGTTACGGCCGGGGTTACGACGCCGACGACGCTCCCGGCCAGGGACGCGGCATGTACGGCCAGGGCATGATGCAAGGTCACGGCATGGGCCGCGGCATGTACTAGGCCATTGAACCGGATCGATATTTCCGATAACCCGGAAAACAGGATATTGCGGGACAGGCGGCGTGGGGCCGCCTGTCCCGCAAATAATGATCATCTGCAGGCGGTGGCGGGCGTGCAGGGGATCCACGGCAACGCCCCATCTTTTTGAGGAGGTCCCTGGATGTTCCGAAAAATCACGTCCCTTACCGCGCTCCTTTCCTTTCTCGTCACGATCCTCACCAGCGTGATCCTGTACATCGTGCCCGAAGGCCGCGTGGCCTACTGGGCCGATTGGCATCTGCTGGGCATGACCAAGACCCAGTGGGGCGACGTCCACACCACCGTGGGCACCCTGTTCCTCCTCGCCCTGCTCCTGCACATCTGGCTCAACTGGAAGCCGCTGATGAGCTATATGAAGAACCGGGCGCGCGAGATGGTCGTCATGACCGGCCCCATGATCGTCAGCTTCCTCCTGGTCGTCGCGGTCTTCGCGGGCACGCTCTTCGGCGTTCCGCCCATGAGCACGGTGCTCGAGTATGGCGCGCGGATCAAGGAGCAGGCCACCGAGACCTACGGCAACCCGCCCTACGGCCATGCCGAGACCAGCCCGCTCAAGAAGTTCTGCGGCTTTCTGGGCCTGGACGTGAACATGGCCGTGGCCTCCCTGCACGAGGCAGGGTTCGATGCGTCCATCAACGAAAATTCCCTGATCAAGGACATCGCCCGGTCGCGCGGCGTGAGTCCGCAGTACGTCTACGACGTCATCCGCGCCGGGCAGGGGGGCGATCCCTTCGCCATAATGCCCGCTCAGCCGCCCGAGGGCACCGGCAAGCTGACGGTCGCCACCGTGTGCAAGACCTACGGCCTGGAACCGGAAGAGGTCCTGGCCCGGCTCAAGGCCGCGGGCATCGACGCCACCCCGGAGTCCACCTTCAAGAGCCTGGCGGGCGAGCACGACATGTCGCCCAGGGACATCTACCTGATCGTCAAGGGCAGGTAACCGAGGCCGTATGGATGTAGTTCACCCGGAAGGCAGGGAGAAGGGGCCCCTGGTCGCCCTGGTCCTGGCGCTCATCGTGCTGGGGCTGGGCAGCCTGTACCTGACCTGGCAATCCATCGCGCAGCAGCGGCGGATCGTTGAGGACCACATGGTCATGACCGGCAACTCCATCCTGCGCGGCGTGGACAACAACATCTTCCGCATCGCCCGCACCCTGCGCATGGGCAACCAGTCCTCCACCCTGTTCCGGACCATGACCGAGGAGCTCTTCACCGAGCTGGCCAAGTCCGACGACATCGAGTTCGTGACCCTGTTCAACCGCGCCGGGCACCCCATCGTCACCTCGGTCAAGAAGGGCAAGCACCCCATCTTCCAGCTGCCTGACGCCGTGGCCGAGGACATCGAGCCCGGCCGCGCCTGGCACGTCATGGCCGAGGTGGACAAGACCAGCGTGCTCCTGTCCGGGCTTCAGGTCCGGTCCGGCATCGCGGCCCTGCTCGGCGTGGGCGGCCAGGAAGGCGCGCGCGGGCTGGGCCCCGGCCGCATGAACGGCATGGGCGACATGGACGACATGGGGCCGGACATGATGTTCGACAACACCCAGTCCCAGGTCTACCTGGTGGTCGGCCTCAACGCCGAAAAGCACATGCGCCAGTTCCGCCAGTACCGGCAGGCCGCCACCTACCAGACCGGCTACGTCTTCCTGGCCGCCGTGGTCCTCTGGTCCCTGGCGTTCGCCTACCTGCGCCGCCGGGGGGCCAGCCGCAAGCTGATCCGCCTGGAGCGGTTCCAGAACAAACTTTTGGACAACATGCCCGACGGCCTGGTCACCCTGGCCGAGGACGGCGAGATCCTGGCCGCCAACCGTTCGGCCCGCGGACTGCTCGCCCCCGGACCCGCCGAGGAGCCCGAAGCCGAGGATGCCGGAGCCAGGCCCTGGACCTGGGACGGCGCCGGGAAAAAGGACGAGGACGCGCCCGTGCCGCCGCCCGAGATCGTGGGCGCCAACTGGCGCGACTTCGACTTCGGCCGCCAGACCAGCGAGAACCCGCCCTCCGGCCCGGTGGAGTGGGAGCAGTTCGACTATCAGGGCCGCCAGCTGGAAATCCTGTTCCTGCCCTTTCAGGAGCACGACGAGGACGCGGCCCCCGAGCTGGGCCAGCGGCTGGTGCTCATCCGCGACCGCACCGAGATCCGCTGCCTGGAGGAGGATCTGAACGAGGCCAAGCGGCTGGCCGCCATCGGTTCGCTGGCCGCGGGCGTGGCCCACGAGGTGCGCAACCCGCTCTCGTCCCTGCGCGGCTTCGCCCAGCTCTTCGCCACCAAGCTCAAGGGCCAGGCCCCGCTCGACCAGTACGCCGCGGCCATGGTCCAGGAGGCGGACCGCCTCAACCGCGTGGTCACGGACCTGCTCTACCTGGCCCGGCCGCGTCAGCTGGACCCGTCGTTCATCGACCTGGCCAAGGTCGGCGACTCGCTCAGGCAGCTCATGCGCTTCGATTTCGAGGACAAGCTCATCGAGCCGGAGTTCGACTTCGGCCCCGAGCCGGTCTGGGCCGACCCGGACGCGCTCAGGCAGGTCCTGCTCAATCTCATTTCCAACAGCCTGGACGCCATCCAGGGGTGCGCGGACTGCGACAAGCCGGGCCATGTCCGGCTGGTCTCCATGCGCGGCCACAAGGGCGTCTGGATCATCGTGGCCGACGACGGGCCGGGCATGGACCCGGATATCCAGGACGAGGCCTTCAAGCCCTTCGTCACGGGCAAGAAGACCGGCACCGGGCTGGGACTGGCCATCGTCCAGAACATCATGCGCGCCCACAAGGGCCGCGTGATCATAGAATCCGAACAGGGCCGGGGGACCGAGATGAAGCTGTTCTTCCCCGATCCGCCGCCCTCGGCAGATAAGGAATCAGAGTCATGAACGAAGAACGTATCGCGCTGATCGTCGATGACGAGCCGGGCCATCGCATGATGGTCCGCGCCGTGCTGGAGGACGACGGCTGGACCGTGCTCGAAGCCGAATCCGGCGAACGCGCCCTGACCGTGCTGGCCGAGGAGGCCGAGTCCGACACCTATCCGGACGTGGCCATGGTGGACATGAAGATGCCCGGCATGGACGGCATGCAGCTGCTCAAGGAACTCCAGATCCGGCGGCCATCCATGCCCGTGGTTCTGCTGACCGCCTTCGGCTCCGTGGGCAGCGCCGTGGACGCCATGAAGCGCGGGGCCTTCGACTACCTGACCAAGCCCGCGGACAACGACGAACTGACCGCCGTGCTCGGCAAGGCCTTCGAATACCACAAGCTGCTCGACGAGAACGCCCGGCTGCGCGCCGAGGTGGGCAGCGAGCCCGACTTCATCGGGGGCAGCCCCGGCATCGAGCGGGTGCGCGACCTCATCGGCCAGGCCGGGCCCACTGAGGCCACGGTGCTCATCCTGGGCCAAAGCGGCACCGGCAAGGAACTGGTGGCCGAGGGGCTGCACCGGGCCAGCCTGCGGGCCGACAAGCCGCTCATCAAGGTCAACTGTGCGGCCCTGCCCGACGATCTCCTCGAATCCGAGCTCTTCGGCTACGAAAAGGGTGCCTTCACCGGCGCGGTCAAGGACAAGCCCGGCCGGTTCCAGCTGGCCGACGGCGGCACTCTGTTTCTGGACGAGATCGGCGAAATGCCCGCCGCCCTTCAGGCCAAGCTCCTGCGCGCCCTCCAGGAAAAGACCATCGAGCCGCTCGGCTCGGTGCGCACCGTCCAGGTGGACACCCGGATCATCGCGGCCACCAACCGCAAGCTGAAACGGGAGGTCGAGGCGGGCCGCTTCCGCGAGGACCTCTACTACCGGCTGGCCGTGCTCGAAATCCGCATCCCGCCTCTGTGCGAGCGCAAGGAGGACCTGCCGCTGCTGGTCAGCTTCCTGCTCCGGCGGCTGGGCAACAAGAACAACAAGATCATCCGCACGGTCACCCCGGCCTTCCTGGACGCCCTGTCCGGCTACGACTGGCCCGGCAACGTCCGCGAACTCGAAAACGTGCTCGAACGCGCCCTGATCCTGTCCCGGTCCGACGCGCTCGGCCCGGACCTCCTGCCGCCCCAGATCACCGGCGCGCGCGAAAACGTCATCGACATGGAATTCACCCACGGCGGCCGCCCCGCGCCCACCCCCGCCAACCTCGAAGAGGCCGAGAAACAGGCCATCATTCAGGCCCTCGAGGAAAACGGCAACCACCGCGAACGCACCGCCGAAGCCCTCGGCATCAGCCGCCGCACCCTGCAATACAAGCTCAAGAAGTACGGGTTGACGCGCCGCTAGCTGTGGAGTTGCAAGACGTTGTTCACAGCGGCTCCCAATCGGCTGATAGGCGTTTTATGCTGTAACGCCGAATGATTCCTGTAATAATTGTATTCATGGAGCCAGCGAGGCAACTCGCTGG
>NZ_JBGLYH010000092.1:0-10696 GCF_041414475.1 Pseudodesulfovibrio karagichevae | reverse complement strand
CCTTCCCCCGGACCCCATCCCCCTTTCCTTCCTAAACTTTTTGTGGACGCATTCGCGTGGGCGCGGGTGAAGGTACGTCGTGTTTTTGGGTATGGCTTTGCGCGAGCGCGGCAAGGGGATGGAAGAGGGCTGGGGTGACGCATTCGCTCGGTCCTCGCGAAGCGACACAAAAAGTTCTGGAGATTCTTAAGAACCTCTTTCAAGAGGTTCTTAAGCCGTCGGAGACGCCCGGCCGGCGAGGCCCCGCCGGAGGCCTCCCCAAATGGAACACGGCGCACGAAAAAGGCCGGGGAGCGTTTGCTCTCCGACCTTTTTCGCGTTGCTCGTCTCGTCTACATCATGGTCATGAAGTTGACGAACAGAGTGACGTTGAGGGCGTGCATGATCCAGAACAGGGCGAGGGAGAGAACGGCGAGGCCCTTGAGGCGCATGGGGGATTCCTTGCGGCTCAGGAACAGCCAGATGAAGCAGCAGATGGCGCCGATGCAGATCAGGGCGGTCCAGACGTAGGCCAGCGGGGTGCCCAGGACGAGGGCCTGGATGTCGGCGGGCAGGCGGGAGTAGAGCCAGAACTGGCAGCCGAGGAAGCCGATCATGGGCAGCAGGGCCCAGCGGGCGGCCATGCGCAGGGCGAAGCCGTAGTAGTCGCGTCCGAAGTCGTCCTTGTTGCGCCGGAGGATGAGGTAGCCCAGGCTCATGGCGGCGGCCGCCGACAGGACGAGCAGGGCGTACATGGCGGACATGGGCTGGGCCAGGATGGCCGTGTTGGTCAGGGCGTCGCCGGTGGATCCGTTCAGGGAGAAGTTGAAGAGCAGCTTGGCCGGGACGATCATGGCCAGGCCGCTGAGCGCGGCGAAAGTGGCCACCAGCCCGAGGGCGATGTGGGCGGGCTTGGCGTTGCGCAGTTTTTTCCAGGTGGTGAAATAGAGCAACCCGGCCACCAGGAACACGCCGATGGCCACGCTGCCCTGGAAGAAGGGCGAGCCCGGAGTGAAGTAGGCCTCGAAGAGTTTCGGGAACTTGACCATGGCCAGGCCGAAGGACGCCCCGCAGATGAGGATCAGGGCCACGGTCAGGATCAGGCCCATGGCGGCGGTCTGCTGGCCGTATTTGTCGAAGAAGACCTTTTTGCGGGTCTTGGCCGAGATTTCGCCCAGGACCGCGATGGCCGGGCTGCCGAGTGCCGCCATGCCGAGCAGGCTGAAAAAGGCCGGGGCCAGCATGTAGGCGATGAGGGTCAGGGTTTCTTGGGTGCTCATGGTCGATTGGACTCCGGTAGGTTGGCGGGGCGGACCGTGCCCCGTGGGCGTTTTTTGCCTGAAAAACGTGCCGCATGCAAGGGTGCATTTCCCGGCGCAAGAGCATCTTGGGCGTCAGATTCCTTGCAAAAAATCCGGGTATCGCCTATTGCCTATGAAACGCCCAAACGAGACCGCACGGAGACCTCCCTGATGAAATGCCTGAAACTCCTTCTGCTTGCCGTGATCTGCCTGCCGCTGGTGGGCTGCGCCACCTCGCAGAAGAACGCCGAAACCGAGTCGGCGAGCACGGAGTGGCGCATCAAGAGCCTTGAGGAGAGTTTCCTGAATTTCCGCGAACAGCAGCGCAAGATGGCGGACGAGGACGCGCTTTCCCGCGAGAAGCTGGACAAGCGCATGGCCGCCGTGGAGGCCGAGCTTGCCGCCCTGCGGGGCGCGCAGGCCACAGCGCCCGCCGGGGCGTCCGACGCGCCGCGCGGCGAGACCTGGACCTCGGACCTCAAACCCGATGAGGACGGCTGGGTGGAGGGCGGCAAAGGTGCCGAAAAGAGCGCGCCCGTGCTGGAGAACGACGCGGAGCAGCCGTGGGCCAAGGTTCCCGAACCGCCCGCCGTGCCAGAACCGCCCAAGACCATCCCCGAACCCGAGGTCGTTTCGCGCGCCCAGGCCCCCAAGCCGACCCAGGCTCCGGCGGCCGCCAAGCCCGCCGCAAAACCTGCGCCCAGGACCGCAGCCGGGGCAAAGGGGCTGTACGAGCGGGGGTACGCCCAATACGGCGCGGGCCAGTATCAGGCCGCACGGGCCACCTTCGACGAGTTCCTGGCCAAGTACCCGAACAACGAACTTGCGGCCAACGCATTGTACTGGAAGGGCGAGACCTACTACTCCGAGCAGAACTACGCCCAGGCCATCCTGGCCTTCAAGGAGGTCACGGGCAAGTTCCCCAGGCACGACAAGGCCGCCGCCGCCCTGCTCAAGATCGGCATGTCCTACGACCGGGTGGGCGACCCGGACAACGCGATTTTCTACCTGCGCGCCTTGGTGGAGGATTTCCCCAAGTCGTCCGCCGCCGGGCTCGGCCGCAAGGAATTGGCCCGGCTGGGTGGCTAGCCCGCCGTCCCGCCCTGAAGTTTCAAGAGGCCGGTTTCCCCGCTTCCGGGGTCCGGCCTTGTTTTTCCCGAAGAGGTTGACGGGCTGATGGACCTGCAACAAGAATTCTTCGCCTGTCTGGCCCTGAAGCACACCCCCCGGCTGGGGCCCAAGGTGTGGCGGGAGCTGTTCGCCGCGTACCCGAGCGCTTTCGAGGCGGTGCGGGACGCCGCCGCCTGGCATGACCGCGAGTTGTCGTCCAAGGCCCTGGCCAAGGCCTGCGCGGCCGAGGTCTGGCGGGAAAAGGCCGAGGCCGAGTACAAGGAGGCCCGGCGGCAGTCCATGGACGTGGTCACCTGGTTCGATCCCCGTTTCCCCGATTCCCTGAAGGAGATTTCCGATCCCCCTGCCATGCTCTACGTGCGCGGGGACGCGTCCCTGCTCGGTAACCCCGGGGTGGCCGTGGTCGGGGCCAGGGAATGCACCCGTCTGGGTCTGGAGACCGCCGGGCGGATCAGCGCGCAGCTTTCGAAGATCGGCATCACGGTCGTTTCCGGCCTGGCGCTCGGCATCGACCGGCAGGCCCACCTGGGCGGCCTCCAGGGCGTGGGCTCCTCCATCGCGGTGCTCGGCTGCGGCCTGGACGTGGACTACCCTCAGGGCAACGCGGACGTGCGCCGGGAGCTCTACGAGAAGGGACTGGTGGTCAGCGAATACGGCCCCGGCGCGGAGCCCAGGGGCGGTCATTTCCCAGTGCGCAACCGGCTCATCAGCGGGCTGTCGCTGGGGGTGCTGGTGGCCGAGGCCGCGCACAATAGCGGCAGCCTGATCACCGCCCGGCTGGCCGGGGAGCAGGGCAGGGACGTGTTCGCCGTACCCGGCCCCATCGGGCAGCCGACCTTCACCGGCTGCCATCGGCTGATCAAGCAGGGGGCCGCCTTGGTGGAGTCCGCCTCGGACATCGTCGAGATCCTGCGCTTCGATTTCGCCCGCGAGCTGGCCGAGGTGCCGGACCCGGTTTCGTCCGAAGGAGAGAACGGGGTTGACGTGGACCGTGCCGTGGTCAAAAAGAAGAAGGCGTCCGGCGCGGCCCCCGGCGGGGCGGAGCGGACGCGGCGGCGGTCGCCTCTCGTGGACCGGGAGGCCATGGGGCTCGGTCAGGACGAAAAGCGCGTCCTGGACCTGCTCGACGCCGCCGACAAGATGCACATAGACGCCCTGGGCCGGGAACTCGGCTGGAATCCGTCCATGGTCAGCCGCATCCTGCTCCAGCTGGAGATGCGCGGCGCCGTGCGGCAACTGCCCGGCATGTGGTACTTGGCCAGGGAAAACTAACCATTAGAGGTTATCATGGATTGGAAATTGCTTGCCACCACCTTCGGCACCCTGTTCGTGGCCGAACTCGGCGACAAGACGCAGCTCGCCTGCATGCTCATGACGGCCAAGACCCAAAAACCCTGGACCGTGCTCCTCGGATCGTCCCTGGCCCTTGTCCTGGTCAGCTTCCTGGGGGTCATGTTCGCCGAGTTCATCTGCAACTACATCCCCACCGACCTGATCAAGAAGATCGCGGCCGTGTCCTTCGTGGTCATGGGCTGTCTGATTTTCTTTGACAAGATTTGACAAGCGGGGTTGTGGGAAGTCGGGGCGCAGTGTATTTTTATACCCCGAACCCTCACCCCGGACCGGAATGACATGCAGAAGATACCCATCAACCTCGCCGCTCCCGGCATGAAGCTGGCCAAGGCCGTGACCAGGGAAAACGGCATGACCATCATGGCCGAGGGCATGGAACTGACCGAAAGCCTCATTTCGCGGCTGGAGGGCATGAACATCGAGCGCATCACCGTGCAGGGCCACCCCGTGGAAATGGGCGGGGCCGGGGCCGGGACGCACTGGGGCGAGCGCCGGGACAGGCTGGACCACCTGTTCAGGCAGTATGCCGAGGACAAGTGGATGATGCGGGTCAAGGACCGCATGCGCCAGTATTTCCAGATCAAGGCCGCCGCCCAGGAGGCCAAGATGCAGGCCCTGAAGCATGTGGAGAGCGCGGGCGACGGCCCGGATGCGAGCGGCGGGATGAACGGCAACGGCGGAGACGGGCATGAAAATGGATGACGATCTGAAAACCCGGGTCAAGGGCGAGATCCTTCAGGTCAAGGACCTGCCGACCCTGCCCAACGTCCTGGACAAGATCACCCAGCTGGTGGAGGACCCCGACGCCTCGACCGAGGCCATCGCCAAGGTCATCTCCACGGACCAGGTCCTGTCCGCCAAGGTGCTCAAGATGGTCAACTCGCCCATCTACGGCTTTCCCGGCCGGATCAGCTCCATCCAGCACGCCCTGGTCCTGCTCGGCTTCAACGTGGTACGCGGCATCATCATCTCCACCTCGGTCTTCGACATGATGGTCCAGGCCATGAAGGGGCTGTGGGAGCATTCGCTCGGCTGCGCCACGGCCTGCAATATCATCGCCCGGCGGGCCGGGTTCGAGGACCCGGAGGAGTATGCCGTGGCCGGGCTGCTCCACGACCTGGGCAAGGTGGTCACCGCCGTCCAGCTCCCGGACACCCATGCGGCCATCCTCGACACGGTCAGGGCCAAGGACCTGACCTACTTCCAGGCCGAGAAGGACGTGCTCGGCTTCGGCCACGATCGCATCAACGCCTGGCTCGCCCGCCACTGGGGGCTGCCGCCGAACATCCGCGAGGCCATGACCCGCCACCACGCCCCGCAACTGGCCGAGTTCTACAAGCCTATGTCCTGTGTGGTCCACCTGGGCGACTTCCTGGTCCGCCTGCTGGAGTTCGGCAACTCCGGCGACGACCAGACCGCCTACCTCAGGCCCGAGGCCCTCATCGCGCTCAAGTTCCGCATGAGCGACCTGGACAAGGTTATGGACGAGATGGCCGGGCAGCTTCTCGAGGTCTCGGATCTGACCTTCTGATTTCCTGTTTTTGTCATATCTAACCCGACAATTTGGCCGGTTGTTCCCGCTTGGTGACAACCGTGCTTTTTTTTCGCCCGGTAATCACGCCACTTAGCCACCTTTTGACGGTATCCGAGAATGGTTACCATCTCCAAGATTGACCAATCAATAGCGTTAAGTTATCAGATTAACGGAGATATTCACGTCACATGGGGCCGGATGCTGTATATAAACAGTACGTTGGTTTGCCTGTGGGGAAGGGCTGACAAATTCGTGATTCAAGCGAAGGTCCGACCTCCGGCGCATCCGTTCTCGTCGGCGTCTTCCAACCAAGCATAGTGAGGCGGTGCATGCTTTCATTCATTCGGCGGCGGCTTTCCCTCAAGCTGCTCATTCCCTTGTGCCTTGTCATCGTGGCGGGCATCGGCGGCCTGGTTTACTACGTTACGGAATCCACCTTCGGCATGGCCTATTCGGCCGCAGTGAACACGGCCCAGGAGCAGGCGGTGTCCGCCGCGCGCTCCCTGAGCATGTTCATCATGGATCAGCGGTCCATGGCCCGGATGCTCTCCCGCAACCCGGACCTGCTCGCGGCCGTGGGGGGCTCGCCCCAGGCGGCCCAGGAGGCCTGCAACGCCATCGTCAAGTCCAATCCCAGCGTCTGGGGTCTGGAGGTCTTCGACGCCAGGGGGCAGGTCCAGGCCGGCGCCAACAGCGACGACGTCAAGATGGTCGGGCTCTACGTTGCGTCCCGGTCCTTCGCCAAGGAAGTGCTCAAGGGCAACGACACCGGGGTCATGGACAAGACCATCGTCTCCGACCGCAAGTCCGGGGCGCATATCTTCAGCATCAGCTACCCCATCCGTGACGGCGAGGGCCAGGTGCGGGGCGGGGTGGTCCTCTTCTGCTCCTGGGACGCCTACGTGAAGCAGTTCGTGGCTCCCGTCCATATCGGCAATGAGGGCTACGGCTTTGTCCTGGACGGCGACGGCCGCTTCATCCACCACCCGGATGAAACCCAGTTCCGCAAGGACGCCAGCGGGTTCGAGTTCGTGCAGAGGGCCATGGAAGTCAAGGACGGGATCGTCGAGTACGACTGGGACGGCGGCCGCAAGGTCCTGGCCGTGGCCCAGGCCCCCTTGACCGGCTGGCTCGTGTGCATGACCGCCTCGGTAGACGACATCGCCAGCGTGGCCACCCGGCAGGGCCAGGTCATGAAGCTGGTCGGGGCCGGGATGATCCTGGTGGTCATGGCCCTGGTGCACCTCCTGCTGACCCTTTTCGTGTTCCGCCCGGTGAAGAAGACCGTGGCCATGGCCGAGGCCACGGCGCACGGCGACCTGGCCCGGGTCTACGACAAGAACGAGAACGGCGACGAGATCGCCGGCATGCAGTCCGCGCTCATCGACATCCGCCGCACCGTGCGCGCCATGACCGAAAACTTCGCCGAAGTGGCCCGCCGGATCGAGCGCGGCCACTTCAAGGAGCGGGGCGACGCCGACGGGTTCGAGGGTGAATTCGCCCGGCTCATCACGGGCACCAACTACATGCTCGACGGCATGGTCAGCCTGCTCGACGAGCTGCCCCTGCCGCTGATGGCCATTTCCAAGGACCACTCCATCCTGTTCATGAACAAGGCGGGCGCGGCCCTTGGCGGGGCCGACATGGAAGAGCTCACCGGCACCACCTGCTCCGACTACTTCCTGACCGGCGACTGCAACCCGGAGAAATGCGCCTGCGACAAGGCCATGCGCGCCAGGGAGATGGTCTTCTCCAACACCGAGGCGCATCCCGGCTCGCGGTCCCTGGAGATCGACTACTTCGGCATACCGCTTCTGGACGAGAACGGCGACGTGCTCGGCGCGGTCAAGATCATCATGGACCAGACCGAAATCCGTCGGGTCCAGCGCGAGATGCTCGAAACCGCCACCCAGGCCGATTCCGTGGCCACCATGCTGTCCGCCGCCTCCCAGGAGCTGGCCGCCCAGGTGGAGCAGACCACCCACGGCGCCGAGCGGCAGCAGGCTATGTCCGCGGACGTGGCCTCGGCCATGGAGCAGATGAACGCCACCGTGCTCGAGATCGCCCGCAACGCCTCCAACGCCGCCCAGAACGCCGACGAGATGCGCGAGAACGCCGTGCGCGGCGGCGAGGTGGTCATGGCCGTGGTCCGTTCCATCGAACAGCTCCGCGAACGCGCCGGGCTGGTGGACAGGAACATCCGCGACCTCGGCACCGAGGTGGAGGCCATCGGCGCGATCATGACCGTCATTTCCGACATCGCGGACCAGACCAACCTTTTGGCGCTCAACGCGGCCATCGAGGCCGCCCGGGCGGGCGACGCCGGGCGCGGGTTCGCCGTGGTCGCCGACGAGGTCCGCAAGCTGGCCGAGAAGACCATGAACGCCACCCAGGAGGTGGGCGGGGCCATCAAGTCCATCCAGGACGGCACCCGGCGCAACCTGGTCGCCTTCCAGAACGCCACCGAGGCCATTGACGAATCCACGGACCTGGCCGCCAAGGCGGGCGAGGCCCTGGACGACATCCTCAAGGTGGTCAAGGTGGCGGACGACCAGATCCGCAGCATCGCCACCGCCTCCGAGGAGCAGGCCGCGACCACCAGCGAGGTCAGCCGCAGCGTGGAGGAGGTCAACGAGGTGTCCAACGAGATCGCCGGGGCCATGACCGAATCGACCACCGCCGTGAGCGACCTGGCCCGGCTGGCCGAGGAGCTCAAGCAGATCACCACGCGCATCGGCCACGACGACGCCTAGGCCGACGCCTTTCACAACGCGTACGCGAACCCTCCCGCCCGGTCCGGACGGGAGGGTTCTTGCTTTGACGCATCCCCGGACCGGTGCTAGATTTCGGAAATGAACCAGACCCTTGAAGAATCCCTGTTCCAACGCAAGCAGACGGGCTTTTTGCTCTCCCCGGACAAGTCCCTGGCCGAGATGCTGCAAAAGCTCTGGTCGCCGGACGTCCTGGAGTTCCGGGTCTTCGACAAGGGCGCGCGGGCCATCGAGCTCATGTTCACCGACCCGCCGGACCTGCTCGTGGTGGACAACCGGCTCAAGGACATCTCCGGCCGCGAGGTGGCCAATCTGGTCAAGAGCGAGAACGTCTACCGCCAGGTCCCGGTGGTCATGTGCGTGGACCCGGTGGATGTGGAGGAGCCGTGGAACTGGAACCAGATCGAGGTGGACGACTTCCTGGTCCGGCCCTTCAACCCGCCCGAGGTGCGCGACCGCATCAACCTGACCCTGTGCCGGGCCATGCGCGCCCTGGATGCCAACCCGCTGTCCAAGCTGCCGGGCAACACCTCCATCATCCAGCGCATCCAGCAGCACATCGACAACGGCGACGACTTCGCCCTGGCCTACTGCGATCTCGACTATTTCAAGTCCTACAACGACAAGTACGGCTTCTCGCGCGGCGACGAGGTGCTCATGATGGCCGCCCGGGTCATCGTCAACACCATCCGCAGCTACCAGGGCGTGCCCAGTTTCGTGGGCCACGTGGGCGGCGACGATTTCGTCTTCATCCTGCCGCCGGACAAGGTCGAGGACGCCTGCAAGCGGATCATCAAGGCGTTCGACGAGATCGTGCCCCATTTCTACGATCCCGACGACCGCAAGCGCGGCAACATCACCTCCGTGGACCGGGAGGGCAACACCAAGGTCTTCCCGCTCATGGCCATCTCCCTGGCCGTGGTGGTCAACACCGACCGGCGCATCGAGCACTACGGCGAGGTCTCGTCCATCGCCATGGAACTGAAGAAAAAAGCCAAGGAAGACCCGAAGAGCAGCTATGTCATCGACCGACGCCAATCGTAACGACCTGGGCGAACTCGTCCGGGGTTTCCTCGGCTATCTCGAAGTCGAGAAGGGCTATTCCCCGGCCACCATCCGTTCCTACTCTACGGATCTCGACCAGTTCGAGGAATTCCTCAAGGGCCGCAAGGCGACCCTGGAACGTCCGGCCCGGCTCAACCGCGACCACGTCCGCGCCTTCCTGGCCGAGCTGCACCGCAGGCAGCTGACCAAGACCTCCATGGGCCGGAAACTGTCCAGCCTGCGCGCCTATTTCAAGTACCTCCTGCGCCACAAGCTCATCACCAAGGACCCGGCGGCGGGCATCCGCAACCCCAAGCAGGAGAAGCGCCACCCCCAGGTGCTCAACGTGGACCAGGCCGTGGCCCTTATGGAGGCGCACGTGGACCCGGACCCCGAGGGGCTGCGCGACATCGCCCTGGCCGAACTGCTCTACGGCTCGGGCCTGCGCATCAGCGAGGCCATCGGGCTCGACCTCAACGACGTGGATTCCGACGTCATCCGCGTCACCGGCAAGGGCAGCAAGGAGCGCATCGTGCCCCTGTCCGACGCGTCCGTGGAGCGCATCCGCCGCTACATGGGACAGCGCCACGCCTTTCTCCAGGAGAACTACGCCGAACAGGCCCTGTTCCTCAGCTCCCGCGCTGGTAAGCGGCTGGACCGGCGGCAGGCCAACCGCATCGTGGCCAAGCTCGCCAAGCTGGCCGGGCTGCCCAAGGACGTGCACCCGCACATGCTCCGCCACAGCTTCGCCACCCACATGCTCGAAGCCGGGGCCGACCTGCGCAGCGTGCAGGAGCTCCTGGGCCACGAGAACCTGACCACGACCCAGCGCTACACGCATCTGGACATGCAGCGCATCATGCAGGTATACGACCACGCGCACCCGCTGGCGGGCGACCGCGAAAAAGACACCGACAAAGACTGAACGGAGACCACCCATGGACAATCCCCTGGTTCTTCTGGAAACCCCGGAAGGCGAAATCCTGATCGAACTTTTCCCTGACAAGGCCCCGAAAACCGTGGAGAACTTCCTCCAGTACGTGGACGACGAGTTCTACGACGGCACCCTGTTCCACCGGGTTATCAAGGGCTTCATGATCCAGACCGGCGGCTTGACCTTTTCCATGCAGGAAAAGGAGACCCGCGAGCCCATCGTGAACGAGGCGACCAACGGCCTGAAGAACACCAAGGGCACCGTGGCCATGGGCCGCCTGCCCGAGCCGCACAGCGCCACCTCCCAGTTCTACATCAACGTGGCCGACAACGCCGACCTGGACCACACCGGCGAGGACGACGAGAACTTCGGCTACTGCGTGTTCGGCGAAGTCGTGGACGGCATGAACGTGGCCGAAAAGATCAGCAAGTTCCGCACCCACTCCTACCAGGGCTTCGACGACGTCCCCAAAGATCCCATCTCGATTATTACCGCACGCCGGTTCGAATAGAAGAATGCCTTCGGCGGCCGGGGGAAGGGGGAAAGGGAACCCTTTGAAAAGGGCTTCCCTGTGCAACCGGAAACATGGGTAACAGTTCTGCCCGGGTACATGGGTAACACTTTTATTGTTCGTCCACCGGTTCCGGGG
>NZ_JBGLYH010000091.1:0-10912 GCF_041414475.1 Pseudodesulfovibrio karagichevae | reverse complement strand
CGAATCGGCGTCAATCTGGCATTGGCATGAATGTTCACTCGGTCCTCCTTTCGGCAATTGCGTCTTCGTAAACACAATTTGACCGATTAGGGCCGAGTGAACAACCTCCTATAACTTCACAGCTAGCGGCGGAGTTTTCCTCCATGCGTAAAACAAAAAAAGGGCCGCCTCGACCACAAAGGACGGGCGGCCCATTTTTAGGTATTGTTCAGCGTGGCTGAGAAATTGGTGCCTTGGGGGGGGCAGGGAAAAGGAAAACCGAATCTCAATGGTTCGCGGTGTGTCTGCGCAATAGGCTATGATACTTTAAGATTTTGATTCGCAACCTTACAACTAATCCTCGGTTTTTGTTTCGGCAAGGTGCTGTTCAGGGGATGGAGACGGTTTCAGTAACGCAGAATGGAGCATCGGATCTTGAGTAATCTTTGTAACAATGTCCGTCATTGCTTTGATGAGAGCTGCTCGTGCGTTTTTGCCGCTTGCGAGTTGTATGCTTTCCTCGACACCGCCACCTTCGTAGGATTTTGAGAAGATTAATTTCCCGTCATCACGCACTTCAATTTGAACTAAGCCGTCAGCAACAGCGCTGCCAGACCAAAAGCCCATTTTAAAGTCGTTGTAAAGGCGCATTAATTTTACGTTGATGGTTTTCCCCTCTTCACCAACTTTGAAACCTTCGTTTTCAAGTTCAAACGCAACACCATCCGCAACCGTTTTAGCGATATCATTAGTGGCCACGATCTCGGCCATTTCCATGCCGTAGCCATTCTTTTTAGTGCCTACACGGTCTTTATACACGGTACGCTTGTCTTCATGAGTAACAGTAATGGGGACATTCTCAGCGCCTTCTACAACAGTAATGTTCGCAGAACCTTGGTAGGGGACATTAATCTTATCTACTGTCATCGCACAGCCGGATAATACAAAAATGGCAAGGAGAGGGGCTAGTATCTTCATTTTAATTCAATACCTTTTGGTTTTTCTATTTCTTCTGGGATATCTTTGGCCGGTAATACGCGTTGATATTGTCCATTGATCTGAACCATTACTCTGTCATTGATGGCAAGAATGATATCTTTTTCGGAAACATTCTGAGCTACGGTTATCGTCTTCCCGTTTTGAAGAACCACCGTATATTCTACACCTCCACGGCGTCTGATGGCTTGCTCAACTTCCGAACCAAGGACAGCACCGGCCGTTGCGCCAGCGACTCCCCCGGCAACACTGTTGAATCCGTTTCCGGCACCGACCCCAATGGCAGCTCCTCCGGCCGCACCGGCTAGAGCTACTGCCCCGCTGTTTTCTCCATAGATATCAATGTCTCTTACGGCAATAACTGTACCGAATTGGACAACTTGGATTTGGCCAACTTCAGAATAATTGTATCTGGTCTGCGTAGGGTATTGGCAAGCGCATATTGATATGAGCATAAAGACGGCTAGGATAGCACTTGCCCTGTTTTTGGTCATCATGCCAATTCCTTTCTTCACGGCGGGCTGGGTGACCGTTAGGTGTTGTTCATATGAATATTGATAGGTATCCAAATTAATATTTTGTGACAATGATAAAATTGTCACTTGGCTGTACGACCCGTTCGGCGGGATCGTCGAGGACACCAACCCGGACCTGCGTCTGCCCCTCGGCTTCGCGGGCGGCCTGCACGACCGGGACCTGGGCTTTGTCCGCTTCGGCTGGCGGGATTACGACGTCAGAACCAGCCGATGGACCGCGCCCGACCCCATCGGGGACAAGGGCGGCGACCCGGACTGGTACGGGTACTGCCTGGACGACCCGGTGAACGGGGTGGATCCGGAAGGATTGGAAGGCGGCTTTCGTTTCGGGAAGCGTGAACTGGACATGCCGGGCGGAAAACTACTGAAGAGCTTTGGTCCGGCACAAGCTGTGACCGCACTCGGTATGTTGCATCCGGCAACGTTTCCTTTGGCAAGGCAGATGATGGAGGGGGCAAAACGCCTGGACGATAAGAACAACACGGAACTTTCCTATGAACAGGGGTTTTTTATAGATGGAAGCGAAGAGAATATCGGCCTTGGATCAAAAGGCATGGTGAGGTCGGAAAAAAGCAGCCAATACGAAATGGAACCAAAAGAGTATAATGGTAAGCGGATGCGGCGGGCAATAAAAAGTATAGACACCGAGGGGCAGCGGTACAACCTGCTGGGAATCGGCGGCAAAAAGAACAATTGTCAGGATTTTGCGGACACTCTCAGAAGGCGATATGACCTTTTGGAACGAGGGGACAAGCAACGATAATACCATAACGGCACCAGCGGCAACAGCGTTTGCCGCTGGTGATGATACAGTATGCGCAAAATATTTATAGTAGTTATTGTATTTACATTAGGGTATTTTGTAGTTGAAAGTGATATATTCAACGCAATTTTCAATAAAGATTTTTATAATCCGATATTCATGTCGCCCTTCGATGTGTCAACAAAAGGCAACAAAATAGAGATTCCACTACGATATGTTTATAGGACGGAGTATGGATTCGCGATATGTGTTCCTTATGAGGGTGATCCACTCAACAATATACTTAAAGATTTAGACGGAGCGCTTTCATTCTCCTTTGTTTCGAAGGATCATGTCGTGAAAAAGGAGATAATAAAAAATCTTAAGTTGACAGGGTTATTCATCGCCAATGGGCGACATGAAGGAGTTGTGTACACCTTTGATCTACCGCTTCATTGGTGGGGCGGAGCCAGCAAACTCATTGTGGAAGTTATTTCTCCGATCACGAAATTGTCCAAATACAAAGGAAAAGTAATTTGTATTGTTAGCCCTTCGTATGTATTGTAATTTATAGAAAATATATAAAAAGTACAACAACAATAGCATACGAGTACCAATTGTTATATTAGTTTCCATTAGTATAATATCAGTAGGCATATGGAAGATACTGCAGTTAAGAATGCAAAATGCGGTTTTATCCAATCTCTACGACGATTTTTATGCTCCCGTATTTGGGGCAACATTCCGATATGGGAGAACGTACACAGAAAAATTGAGTTTCCCCCTGAGTATTACGGGGAATATGGATTGTTTGTCGTAGTGACCGGTTCCATGTCCGATTTGGCTTATCCCGTGAGATCAATGCCGGGAAAACTGACGGCTACCATAACGCAGGATGGTGAGCCCACTGTTATTGAGCATAGTGAATCATGGACCGGTACGGTCGGACACAAAGATGGTAAGACGGCATACGAGCTCTTTGCCTTTCATGTCAGGGGAAATGTCCACACTGTAACCATGGATATTCGGGTCACTGAGCCATTTACCTATTTCAAAACACGACAGCCCGTCCGAGTAATCATAAAAAGCGCCTATCAGATGTAACCACCGGATAAGTCGGCAATGATCGATTGAGGCTCACGGACGGCCTGCACGACCGGGACCTGGGCTCAATCGCTTCGGCTGGCGCGACTACGACGTCAGGACCGGCCGATGGACCGCCCCGGACCCCATCGGGGTCAAGGGCGGCGACCCGGACTGGTATGGGTACTGTTTGGACGACCCTGTGAATGGGGTTGATCCGATGGGGTTGTTCCGGTTCGGAAAGCGTCCTTTGAGTTTCCTACCTGGCAGTTGGCATTGGATTGGCTCCGGGGGCTCAACAGCTAATAAAAGAAATTATGAACTGAAACATGAACAGGGTTTTTATGAAGATGGGACCGGCGATAACATCGGGCTTGGGAAAGACAAAATGATGCGAAATGAAGACATCAGCAAATACAAGCTCAATGAAACGCATTTTGACGATAAACTGATGCGAGAAGCCGAAAAAAGCCTTGATCCGGGTGAATATAAGTTGTGCAAGATGGGTGGACAATCAAACAATTGCCAGGATTACGCTGACAGGTTGCGTGATCGATACCGGTTTTTGCGCACCGCTAAGAAACATTAAAAAAATCAGCCGGAGGGGCTGAGTCCCTCCGGCTGTCAGGACACTGCATGAAAACGTTATTAATCATATTCCTTTGCATCGTTCTCGGCGGTATATACGTCTACAACACGAATTGGTTTCAATCCTCTTTTCTTTACGAGAGATATTATCGGCCAATCTACGAGGCCCCCTTTGACGTGACCAAAAAAGGTGAGACGGTTTCAATCCCTCTCAAATTTACATACCGGACCCGCTATGATCTGGCTTTGACCGTACCGGATAAGAACGTATTTCACGACCGTCTGGTTGGCCCGGGATTGTTGGCATATCGTTTTCTGTCCGATGGCCGGTTGCTTGGTGATGGGGTGTCGTTTCCTCCAGACAAACGGCAATTGGGACTCCGCCGCGGTACCTCTTTGATTCCTGTCATGCTTTTTGACCTTCCCTTTTCCGGGGAGGGCAGCGATCTGGTCTTGGAGCTTGAAGTGGTGGAGCCTTTTAAGTTTCTCGAACCCTATGCTGGTAACATCAAATGCAGAATAACACCTGATTATGACTCAAAGGTTGGCCGATGCTTAGGTGAAGACCTGAGAATCAGGCAGTAGATTGTCCCGTGTTCGACAATTCCTGTTTTGTCACAGGCAAACTGGACGTGATTCAATAGCTTCGGCTGACGCGACTACGACGTCAGGACCGGCCGCTGGATCGCCCCGGACCCCATCGGGGACAAGGGCGGCGACCCGGACTGGTACGGGTATTGTCTGGACGACCCGGTGAACGGGGTGATCCGGCGGGGTTGGACGCGCCGTTGATTATAGGTCTTGTGGGAGCAAGCGGCGGTGCCGGGATCGGAACGCCGTTGGCCGGTCTTGCCGCGGTCGGCAGGTGGCCGAGGCTCGTGCGCATCGCTTCCCGCGACCCCGAAATACCCGTCGGCCTGCCGGGCGCTCCGCCAGGAATTCGCTTTTGTCGTGGGAACGACGTGATATTTCGTCGCAGCCATGCTATGGTGTTGGTTCCGTCGCTTTCCTCGGTATCGTTGACCCGGGGCGAAGCGCTTCCGTAAACCAAAGGAGATTCGACCATGGCTATATTACAGACAAAAGACGGCGTTGATATCTATTACAAGGACTGGGGACCCGAGTCCGCACAGCCGATCGTGTTCCATCACGGATGGCCCCTGACCGCAGACGAGTGGGATTCGCAGATGCTCTTCTTCCTCGACAAGGGATTCCGCGTCGTCGCCTTCGATCGCCGGGGCGACGGCCGGTCCTCGCAGGTCGGGGACGGAATCGACATGGACCACTATGCGGCGGATACCGCCGAGCTGGTGGCCAAGCTGAATCTGCGCGACACCGTCCAGGTCGGCCATTCCACCGGCGGCGGCGTGGTCGCCCGTTACGTGGCCGGCGCGGACAAGGGGCGGGTGGCCAAGGCCGTGCTCATCGGCGCGGTGCCCCCGATCATGGTCAAGTCCGACGGCAACCCCGAGGGCACGCCCATCGAGGTGTTCGACGGTTTCCGCGAGCAGCTGCTCAAGAACCGGGCGCAATTCTACCACGACATCGCTTCCGGCCCGTTCTACGGATTCAATCGCGACAACGTGGAATCCCGGCCCGGCATCGTCCTGAACTGGTGGCGGCAGGGCATGCTGGGCGGGGTCAAGGCCCAGTACGACTGCGTCAAGGTCTTTTCCGAGACGGACTTCACCGAGGACCTCAAGAGGATCGACGTTCCCACCCTGGTCCTGCACGGCGAGGACGACCAGGTCGTGCCCATCCACGACTCGGCCCTGCTGTCGATAAAGCTGCTCAGGAACGGCACGCTCAAGACCTATCCGGGGTATCCCCACGGCATGGCGACGACGCACGCGGACGTCATCAACAAGGACATTCTCGAGTTCATTCGGGTCAACTGACGGGACGGGCGCTGAAATACGCCAGGGGGGACCGGTTCGGCATCGCCGGGCCGGTCCTTGTCTTTTTCGGGCTTCCGCCGCCGATCTCGTCAGCGCAGCGCGTGCGCCCGGATTTCGTCCAGGCGGGCCAGGTAGTCGGCCCGGTACAGGGGGCCGTTGTCGGTAAAGGCCTCGGCAATCGGCCGGTGGGCGTCGCAGAAGGCGGCCAGCAGCGGATTCCTGAAGATGCGGCCGTAGGCGCGGATCATGTGCAGGGTGTTGTGGCACACGGGCATGAACTCGCCGGACGCGGCCAGCAGCGGCGTGCGGTCGCGCGTCAGGTCCATGAAGAAGCTGCCCACGGCTTCGGCCCAGGGGTAGTTGCGCTCGCTGGCAAAGCGGTCGATGACCGCCTCGTCGTCCAGAACCACGGGACGCCACGGCCGGTTCCATTCGGGCGGCGCGGTTTCGCCTGCCTCGTAGCGGATCTCCCCGGTCTCCATGAAGGCCGCGACCTTGTCCGCCAGCGGGGCCCACAGCGGGCCGACATGCTCCACGTCGCGCGAGGCGTGCAGGCCGACCACCGCGCCGTCCCGTTCCGTGAGCTCGATCTTGAGGAACGGGCAGTGCGCCTCGATGGTCTTGCCCGATTCCCGCCATATTCCGGCGAACACCCGGTTCGCATCGAGCACGCGCACGCCCAGCTCGCGCTCCCAGACCGCGAAGTGGGCCGGGGCCTCGCGGCTCAGGGTCGCCCAGTTCTCCAGGTAGGAGTGCGGGGCCGGGCCGAAGGCCGGGTAGTGGTTCAGGCGGGTGACGAGGAGGATCGGCGTGTCCGGCAGCCGCTCGCGGACGTGGGCGAGAAACTGGCCGAACCGGGTCAGGTAGCTGGCCGGGTTGGGCGCGATGGGGCGGCAGTGCGTCTCCATCCAGGCGGCCAGTTTCGGGTCGGTGCGCCAAGCCGCCGGGTTCATGTGGAAGATGAAGCCGTCCTCGTTGTGCAGGAAGAGCGGAGCGGTCTCGTGGAACAGGTTCAGGACCAGCAGGGCGGGCGCGTCCTCCGGTCGGGGCAGGCCGAACTGGTCCTCGGGCCGCCGCCCGTTGAAGGCGTCGTCGAGACCGTGCTCGCGGACCAGCCGGGCCAGGGCGGACGGGACCCCGCCGGGGTGGCTCGCGTGGGTCATGGGCGAGGCCAGCTCATTGTGGGCAACGGGCAGCCCGAGTCGGGCCACGGACCGGGACAGGAAATCCATTTGACAGTTGCCCAGGAAGTACAGCATGCTTATCCTTGTGAAATCGTTAGTGTCATCTACTGCATACGCAGTCTAGCGGAACAGGGCAAGCCATGGCCAGACTGATCATAGAGACCTTCATCCTCGGTCCGGACGAGACCAACTGCTACCTGGTGAGCATGGACGGCCGGGCCGTGGTCGTGGACGTCGGCCTGGAGCCGGGCCGGTTGATCGAGCGCATCTCGGCCCTGGGGCTGGACCTGGAAGGCGTGTACCTGACCCACTTTCACCTGGACCATATCGGCGGGGTCAAGGAACTCCTTGAGGCCCATCCCGCGCCGGTCTTCGCCAGCGCGGAGGACGAGTTCCTCAAGGACTTCTCCTTCGAGGCGGGCGGCTGCCGGGAGTTCGCGCGGTTCATCGACTTCCCGTACACCGCCATAGGCCCGGGACGGCGCACGGCGCTGGCGCAGCCCCTGTTCGTCCTGGACACTCCCGGCCACACGCCGGGCGGGCTGTCCTATTTCTTTCCGGCGGCCGGGTGCGTGTTCGTGGGCGACCTGCTGTTCATGATCGCCGTGGGCCGCACCGACCTGCCGCGCGGCAGTTCCTCGGAGCTGCTTTCCTCCATCCGCTCGCGCATCTTTACCCTGCCGGACGACACCCGCGTCTATTCCGGGCACGGGCCCATGACCACGGTGCGCCACGAAAAGGCGAACAATCCGCATTTCATTTTCTGAGGCCTCCCGACATCTCTGGAGGTTACCTTTTGCGCATATTTGGTGTAGCGTGGCCGCAACGGCCGGGAATCGGTCCCGGCTCCAAGCCTTCAACGCAAGGAATTCCGCCGTGTCCGCCAAATTATCGCATCTTGTCCTGGCCTGTCTCCTTTCCCTGATCCTCGTCCTGCCGGGCTATGCCGCCGATGAAAAGAAGGCCTCCCAGTGGGGCACCGTCACCGGCCAGGTCAGGCTCTATTATTTCACCCAGCGCAACAAGAGCACGGGCCAGGAGTTCGACAACATCAAGGAGTCCCTGGCCCTGGGCGGCTGGCTCAAGTACGAGACCCCGTGGATCGCGGACCACTTCGGCGCGGGCGCGGCCCTGTACGGCACGGGGCCCATAACCGGCGAATTCAACCAGCCGGACCAGGGCGGCACCGGGCTGCTCACCTCGAAAAACGAGGGCTTCGCGGTCCTGGGCGAGGCGTATCTGAAGGCGCGCTACGCCGATACCGAGGCGCGCGTCTGGCGGCAGCGCATCGAAACCCCGTTCATCAACGGCAACGACAGCCGCATGCTCCCGCAGACCTTCGAGGCCTACGGCCTCAAGTCCTCGGCCATCGACAACCTGGAGCTGTCCCTGTTCTGGGTGGACAAGGAAAAGGGCCGCGACACCGAACTGTTCAAGTCCATGAGCTACATGGCCGGGCTCAAGGACTACGATCGGGGCGTGGTCATGGCCGGCGCCGACTGGAAACCGTTCGACTACCTGCCGACGCGGTTCTGGAACTACTACGCCCCGGACCTGGACAACACGTTTTTCACCCAGTTCAAGTACACCTTCGGCGATACCAGGGACGTCCAGTACTCCGTGCTTTTCCAGGGCGTGGACCAGCGCAGCGTGGGCGACCAGCTGAACGGCACCTACAGCGGGCAGGAGGCCGGGCTCATGGGCACCCTCAAGTACAGCGGCTTCACCTTCGACCTGGGCGGGTCCATCGTCAACGACGACACGGGCATCCGCAACTCCTGGGGCGTCTATCCGTTCTTCAACAACATGATGGCCTACAATTTCGCTCGGGCCGGGGAAAAGGCGATCCTGCTCGGCGTGGGCTACGACTTTTCGCACATCGGCTGGGACGGCTACCGGGCGGACATCAAGGCCGGTTTCGGCGACACCCCGGACACGGGCCCCCACGCCAGCTATGACCGCAGTGAATACGACCTGGACCTCTATTACGACTTCGACGGCGAGTTGAAGGGGATGAGCCTCCTCAGCCGCTTCTCCTACCAGGACGAGGACGAGAGCATGGGCGGTAAGGACGGCTATCAGGTCCGGCTGCGGCTCCAGTACAACTTCCAGCTGCTCTAGGGGGCCGAGCTTTCCGGTTTTCGGCAAAAAGAGCTTTATATCCTACGTGCTTTCTATTATGTTGCAGACGGCTGGCTTCCATAACCACCGAGGAACGACAGATGGCTGAAGAAAGCGCCAGGGTGAAGGCCGAGGAGGCGTTCGCGCCCGAGACCCTTGAAGCGGCAAAAAAACTGCTGACCAAGCGGTTCAAGTTCATAAAGAAACCGGATGAATCCCTGAAACGGCTGGCCCGCCTCGGGGTCAGGCGCGTGGCTGCGGACATGGTCGCGAATCCGCACCGGTACGAACGGCTCGAGGCCGAGTCCCCCCTGCCCGAGGTCCTGCCCCTGGACCCCCTGGACATCCTGCGCCACGACCACCAGCTCCCGGCCCTGCCGCAGGTCTTTCTCGAGCTGCAACAGGCCATCAGCTCCCGGTCCAACTCGGCCAACGACCTGGCCGAGATCATCAGCCAGGACCCCGGCCTGACCGCCTTCCTGCTGCGCATGGTCAACTCCGCCTTCTACTCCCTGCCCATGCAGATCGACACCATCTCGCGGGCCGTCACCGTGGTCGGCGTGAACCAGCTGTCCACCCTGGCCGTGGGCACCTCGGTCATGTCCCTGTTCAAGGATGTGCCCGCCGACGTCATCAACATGGAGCAGTTCTGGAAGCACTCCATCTGCTGCGGCCTCATCGCCCGGCGGCTGTGCCGCATCACGGGCCAGGGCGACCCGGAACGCGCCTTCGTGTCCGGCCTGCTGCACGACATCGGCCAGCTCATCCTGCTCCAGGTGGAGCCGGAGCGGGCCACGGCCGTGCACGCCCACGCCCGGGCCAAGGACGTGGTCCTGTTCGCCGAGGAAAAGGCGCTGCTCGGGTTCGACCACGCCACCCTGGGCGGCATGCTCCTGCGCAAGTGGAATTTCCCCTACATCCTGGTCTCGGCCGTGCTCGAACACCACCAGCCCAAGGCGGGCCACAAGGAGGCCGAGCCGCTTCTGGTCCACTGCGCCGAGACCATCGCCACCGGCCTGGGCGTCGGCTCCAGCGGCGAGTTCTTCGTCCAGCCCCCGTCCCCCGAGGTCTGGGACTCCATGCACTTCACCCCGGAGCTGATGGACGAGATGGTCGAGGACCTGGACGAGGAGCTCGAAGAGGCCTTCTCCATCCTCATCGAACAGTAGCCGGGCCGGTTTTCGGCCCCCGAACCCCATGCATCGATTCCGGCCCGCGCCCCGGGTTTGACAACCGGCGCGCCAGGCCGTAGATGTTCCGACCGAACCCGAATTCACGGAGGTTTTGTCATGCGAGAAAAAGTGGAAGCCGTACTGGACAAGGTCCGTCCCATGCTCCAGGGCGACGGCGGCGACGTGGAACTGGTCGAAGTCACCGACTCCGGCATCGTCAAGGTCCGCCTGACCGGGGCCTGCAAGGGCTGCCCCATGTCCCAGATGACCCTCAAGAACGGCATCGAACGGATCGTCCTCAAGGAAATCCCCGAAGTGAAAGGCGTCGAAGCCGTATAGCGGTGAGGATGCCCCCGGCCCCCCATCCCCTCTCTCCTTCCCAAACTTTTTGAGTCGCTGCGCGAGGGGGCGGCGAGCCGGACGCATCGACTGGACATATTACATAAAGAACAACCCGCCGCGCTCGTGCATCCCGCGAAGCGGCGCTAAAAAGTTTGGGGCTGACATAGATCTCTCGTCGTATTAGGGGGGACTATGAGGCTAAAAAGATCGCGTTTGTCGGCTCATATATCCGGTCGTCTGATTGAGCATTTCGTTGCTGGCACCCCAGCCC
>NZ_JBGLYH010000090.1:0-12056 GCF_041414475.1 Pseudodesulfovibrio karagichevae | reverse complement strand
ACGAATCGGCGTCAATCTGGCATTGGCATGAATGTTCACTCGGTCCTCCTTTCGGCAATTGCGTCTTCGTAAACACAATTTGACCGATTAGGGCCGAGTGAACAACCTCCTATAACTTCACAGCTAGCCCCCGGATTTACACTCGCTCCCCGGCCTGCTACAACGGCCGCATCCAACGCCTGAAACGAGGTATTTCATATGTTCACCGGACTGATCATGGGCATGGGCCGCATCGAGGCCGCCGAGGCCAGGGGATCCGAGACGCGCTTCCGCATCCGGCCCCTGTTCGAGCTGGCCGACATCGAACTGGGCGAATCCATCGCCGTCAACGGGGCCTGCCTGACCGTGGAGACCTTTGCCGACGGCTGGTTCACCTGCTACGCCAGCCGCGAGACACTGTCCGTGACCAGCCTGGGTTTCCTCCGGCCGGGAAGCACCGTCAACCTGGAGCGGGCCATGGCCATGGGCGACCGCTTCGGCGGGCACATCGTGGCCGGGCACGTGGACTGCCTGGCCGAGGTGGCCGAGGTGCGCCCGGCGGGCGAGTCCAGGATCTACCGCCTGGCCTTCGACGCGGCCCACGGCCGCTACGTCATCCCCAAGGGGTCGGTCACCCTGGACGGCATCAGCCTGACGGTCAACGCCTGCGCCCCCACCTGGCTCGAGGTGAACATCATTCCCGAGACCCAGAAGGTCACGACCATCTCCGGCTGGACCCCCGGCACCAGGGTCAACATGGAAACCGACCTCATCGGCAAGTACGTGGAGCGGATGGTCCAACCGTGGACCGGCGGCTCCGAGAGCGGGGAGCCGGGCACCGGCATCACCATGGAGTATCTGCGGAAGAACGGCTTCTAGACGAGCAGTTCCGTGGTCCCCTCGAAACGCGGGGAAGAAGAGCACGTCTTCGGGCGTGCTTTTTTCGTGGTGCGAGTGATGCGGTCCCGCCTGGCGGCGGGCCTGGGGAACGCCTCTTGTTTGCGCGCATGCGCGGTGGGAGAGCGTGCGTTCTCCTTACTTGGTGTTTCGCCTTTACGGCGACTTCCTTTTTTGCTGGCGCAGAAAAAAGGAAGCAAAAACTGCGCCTTTGGGCTAGCTCGCGGAAGCGGGACCAAGAGCCCGTAGGCGGCTCTCGCTGGCTGGATAGATGTCCGCTGCGCGGACGCGATCCAGTCTGCGCTTCGCCGCCCGAGACGGGCTCTAGGCCCCGCTTCCGATTGTCCGTCGCTGTAAGTTGTCTCAGCCCCTCGCGTTTGGCCCGTCATCACGCTCGGCCCCCAGCCCTTCCAAGCTCAGTGGAGCGCCTTGGACGCCCCGCGTCCAACAGCGGCTCTCTTTGCAGGGCGTCACAAACGGAAGTACACCCTCCCGATAATCCACGCTCGCCACATCCGAAAGACCGAAGAGGAGCAGACTGGCTCGAGCCCTGGATCGACGGCCTAGAAGCCGACCGCGAAGGGGTGGCGGCTCTCCCCACGGGACCCGGCGTACTTCCAAAGCGGCTCGCCTTCCGGAAAGGCGCGCCCTCTACTTTTCCCGGGGTGGAGCCGCCCCGAGCGGATCGGATTCTCGCCGACGATCCCTCGGGCGGCCACACCACGCGCAAGGCCCTTTTTTGGTTCTTTTTTGGGCAAGCAAAAAAGAACCGCCGCCCGCGCAGGGCATGGAGCAAGTGCAGGGGCGCAGCCCCGCACGACGGCTCTCGCGCCGCAGGCGCGCTCTTCTCCGCGCCACGGAGCAAAGCCCCTCCCTCGCCATTTATCCACATCATATCAACTCGGAATCCCAAAATATCTCCAATCAACCCCACCATCGCAAAAACAAAGAAATTCCCCCGCGCCCCCTAAACAAAACAGCTCCCCCGCCGATACGTAAAAGGAAGCGCCGGGACCTTCCCGGCCTTTCAAAAAGCATCACAGGGGCATGCCTGCCCCGCCAACCCCGCATGGATGCGGGAGGGAGACAACGGTATGGCCATGGACGGCGATATTCTGTTTTCGATCATCACGCCCTCGGCCGGAAACCGGCCGAACGCCCTGAAAAACGCGGTCTCGTCCGTGGAACGGGCGGCCCGCTTCGCCGGGCTGGAGCGCAATCAACTGGAAATTCTCATCGGGTTCGACGGGACCAGGGGCAAGGCCCCGGACTGCGCCTACCCGGTCCGGACCTTCTACCTGCCCAGGGACCGCAACCGGGGCCACGGGGTCCGCGACACCCTGCTCAAGCTCTCGAGCGGGGAAAAAATCATCTTCCTGGACGACGACAACGTGCTCAAGCCGTGTTCCCTGAGCCGCTACATGCGGCACCGGGAGGCCGAGATGGTCATCGGGCGCATCGACGCCCAGCTGGCCCTGGGCCAGCCCTGGCTGCCGGTCTTCGACGACGGCCCCCTGGTCAGGCCCGGCAACCTGGACCTGCTGTGCATGTGCCTGTCGCGCAGGCTGGTGGTGGACCGCTGTGGCGGCTGGCGCTTCCACGGCGAGTTCGACTCCTGCCAGCGGAACATGGCGGACTGGCACCATCGGGCGCGCAGCGTGACCGTCATCGAGGAGGTGGTCGGCATCTTCGACGCCGGGCGCAGCCTGGACCGCGCGGCCCTGTCCTCGCGCCAGAAGGACCTGCTCGACGGGCTCGTCGGCCAACGCGGCACGCCGCTTTCCCGACCCCGCACCCGCCGCGCCCCGAGCCTGGCCCTGGCCTAGCCCC
The DNA here is from genome assembly GCF_041414475.1 of Pseudodesulfovibrio karagichevae. Lineage (NCBI taxonomy): Bacteria > Pseudomonadati > Thermodesulfobacteriota > Desulfovibrionia > Desulfovibrionales > Desulfovibrionaceae > Pseudodesulfovibrio > Pseudodesulfovibrio karagichevae. Next base: position 9,350 of record NZ_JBGLYH010000090.1, on the reverse strand, counting down.
TTGCGCAAAATCGCCGCCACCCGCGTCGCCCGGCCCTGCCGGGCGACGTAGGGGTGCGCCCTCTTTCCTTTTTTTCGTGATCCGGGTACGATACCGGAAAGCCTATCAGCGAAAAAAGGAAGTCAGCATGACCCAGCCCCTCAAAGGCCGCCTGCGACAACAGGCCTGGCGGATTTTCCTGGTCCAGTGCGGCCTGTCCGTGACCGTCGTCGTCTTCGCCCTGCTCCCTGTCGCCCTGCTGCACGACCAAAGCTACACCATGGCCGCCGTGTTCCTGGCCGCGGGCCTGATCCTGGGCATCGCCCTGGCCTGCGCCACCCGGCTCATGCGCCTGCTCGACGGGGCCCACGACAAGATCGCCACCCTGACCACCCACGACGACCTGACCGGCCTGCCCAACCGGCGCTGGTTCTTCGACCGGCTGGACGAGGAGATCGCCCGCGCAACGCGCTACGGCAACAAGCTCTCCCTGGTCATGGTCGATCTGGACCACTTCCGGCAGGTCAACGACTCCTTCGGCCATCCGCTCGGCGACCTGGCCCTGGCCGAGGTGGCCCGGCTGCTGGCCGCCAACATCCGCACCTCGGACGTGGTCGCCCGCTACGGCGGCGAGGAGTTCATGATCATCCTGCCCGAGACCGACGCGGTCCGCGCCGTCCGGGCCGCCGAGAAGCTGCGCGTGGTCGTGGAGGTCAACGACATCAGCCTGGAGGGGCCGGAGGTCAAGGTAACCATCTCCTGCGGCGTTGCCGACCTCGCCTCCATCCACCCGGAGCGCGGCTCCCTGCGTGACGCCCTGGTGGTGGCCGCGGACCGGGCCATGCACCGCGCCAAGAAAAACGGCCGCAACCAGGTGCTCATGCACGTGGCCGAGCACGAGCGCCAGCTCACCCTGGTCTGACCGCCCTTTGCCCTCGCCCGTTGCCAACGGCTTCTGAGTGACTATACTTGCGGGGAGCCGCCGGAACGGGCCGGACCGCCCCCTGTTCCTGCTTTTTAACAACCATCTGATATACATACGCTTTCGACGGGGAATTTTCCCCTTCCCCAGCGGGGCCATTTACGCTAAGTACATTGGTTCCCCGCCGGATGGCGTCGGGCGGGGTTTTTCGCACCCTTCCAGGGTAAAACCATCATCGAGGTAGAAGCATGTCCCTTTGCAAAATCGAAGAAGCCATTGAGGATATCCGCCAGGGCAAAATGATCATCATGGTGGATGACGAGGACCGCGAGAACGAGGGCGACCTGGTCTGCGCGGCCGAGGCGGTCACGCCGGAGATCATCAATTTCATGGCCACCCACGCGCGCGGGCTCATCTGCCTGCCCATGTCCAACGAGATGGCCGACAATCTCGGCCTGGACCTGATGACCAAGAAGAACGAGTCCGGCTTCGGCACCAACTTCACGGTTTCCATCGAGGCGCGCGAGGGCGTGACCACCGGCATCTCGGCCAAGGATCGGGCCACCACCGTGCTGGCCGCCGTGGCCGACGGGGCCGGTCCCGAGGCCATCGTCACCCCGGGCCACATCTTCCCCCTGCGGGCCAAGGACGGCGGCGTGCTGGTGCGCACGGGCCAGACCGAGGGCGGCAGCGACATCGCCCGCCTGGCCGGGTTCAAGCCCGCCGCGGTCATCTGCGAGGTCATGAACGAGGACGGGACCATGGCGCGCATGCCCGACCTGGAAATCTACGCCAAGAAGCACGGGCTCAAGATCTGCTCCGTGGCCGACCTGATCGCCTACCGCATGAAGTTCGACGGCAAGTCCGTGACCAAGGTGGGCGAGGCCCATCTGCCCACCCGCTGGGGCAATTTCGAATCCGCCGCCTTCCACTCCGAGGCCGACGGCAAGACCCACATCGCGCTGTACATGGGCGACATCCATCCCGACGAGCCGACCCTGGTGCGGGTGCACTCCGAGTGCCTGACCGGCGACGTGTTCGGCTCCTTGCGCTGCGACTGCGGCCCCCAGCTGCAGGACGCCATGTGCATGATCCGCAACGAGGGCAAGGGCGTGCTGGTCTACATGCGCCAGGAAGGGCGCGGCATCGGCCTGGGCAACAAGATCCGGGCCTACCACCTCCAGGACCAGGGGCTCGACACGGTCGAGGCCAACGTCAAGCTCGGCTTCCCGCCGGACATGCGCGAATACGGCACCGGCGCGCAGATCCTGGTGGCGCTGGGCGTGTCCAAGATGCGCCTGATGACCAACAACCCCAAGAAGATGGTCGGCCTGGAGGGCTACGGCCTGGAAATGGTCGAGCGCGTGCCCATCGAGGTCGGCGCCTGCCAGCTCAACGAACGCTACCTCAAGACCAAGCGCGACAAGATGCACCACCTGCTCAAGGTGGGCGAGGACTAGGGCCCGGCAAGTTGACTTTTGGGGAACCGATAACTTAATACACCGATATATATTTCATACAGTAGGAGAAGACACCATGTCCGTGAAGACCATCGAAGGGATGCTGGACGCCAAGGGACTCAAGATCGCCATCGTGGCCGCCCGATTCAACGACTTCATCGTTGACCGCCTGATCTCCGGGGCCGTGGACTACCTGGTCCGCCATGGCGCGTCCGAGGACGACCTGACCCTGATCCGCCTGCCCGGCGCCTTCGAGCTGCCCATCGCCGCCCAAAAACTGGCCCGGTCGGGCAAGTACGCCGGCATCGTCGTCCTCGGCGCGGTCATTCGCGGCGGCACCCCGCACTTCGACTACGTGTGCAGCGAGTGTGCCAAGGGCATCGCCCACGCCTCCATGGAGTCCGGCGTGCCCATGGGCTTCGGCCTGCTGACCTGTGATTCCCTGGACCAGGCCATCGAACGGGCCGGCGCCAAGGCGGGCAACAAGGGCGTGGAAGCCGCCTCCGCCCTGCTCGAGACCGTTCGCGTCCTGGAGCAGCTCTAACTCATGGGTTCGAAATCAAAGGGCAACAGGCCCGGCATTCGCAGTGTGGGACGCACCCTGGCCTTTCAGGTGCTCTACTCCACGCATTTCCTGGACAAGGACAATCCCCAGGACATGGACACCCTGTTCGACCTGAACCCCATGGTTCTGGAGCAGGAATCCGACACCGCGCGGGCCTTTGCCCGCGACCTGGTCATGGGCGTGAACGTGAACCTGCACGACATCGACAAGACCATCGAGGCCCACTCCCAGCACTGGAAGATCGAGCGCATCGCCATGGTCGAGCTGTCCATCCTGCGCCTCTCCCTGTACGAGATGCTGTTCACCGACATCCCGGTCAAGGCGGCCATCAACGAGGCCATCGAGCTGTCCAAGATCTTCGGGGACGACAAGTCCCGTTCCTTCGTGAACGGCATCCTGGACGGCGTGGCCAAGACCTCGAAACGGGCCTGATCCCCGGCCGCCCGGCAAAGCGAAACGACCATATTTAGGATACAACCATCATGGCATTAGGCAAATACTCCCCCGAGGACATAGAGAAGAAATGGCAGGCGATCTGGAAGGAGTCCGGCTGCTTCCAGGTCGAGACCGACCCGTCCAAGCCCAAGTACTACGTGCTGGAGATGTTCCCCTACCCGTCCGGCAAGATCCACATGGGGCACGTGCGCAACTACTCCATCGGCGACGTGGTGGCGCGCTTCAAGACCATGCAGGGATTCAACGTCCTGCACCCCATGGGCTGGGACGCCTTCGGCCTGCCCGCCGAGAACGCGGCCATCAAGCACGAGACCCATCCGGCCACCTGGACCTACCAGAACATTTCCGAGATGCGCGAACAGCTCCAGCGGCTGGGCTACTCCTACGACTGGCGGCGCGAGCTGGCCACCTGCCGTCCGGAGTACTACAAGTGGGAGCAGATGTTCTTCCTCAAGTTCCTGGAAAAGGGACTGGCCTACCGCAAGGACTCCCCGCAGAACTGGTGCCCGACCTGCAATACCGTGCTGGCCAACGAGCAGGTGGAGGAAGGGCTGTGCTGGCGCTGCGACTCCGAGGTGGAGCAGAAGGACATGGAGCAGTGGTTCCTGCGCATCACCGACTACGCGGACGAACTGCTCAAGGACCTCGAGACCCTGGAGGGCGGCTGGCCCGAGCGCGTGCTGACCATGCAGCGCAACTGGATCGGCAAGTCCTACGGCGCTGAGTTGACCTTCCAGGTGAAGGACATGAGTGAAACCATCGACGTCTTCACCACCCGGCCGGACACCCTCTACGGCGCGACCTTCATGTCCGTGGCCGCCGAGCATCCCATGGTCGAGAAGCTCATTGCCGACGCTCCGAACAGGGCCGAGATCGAGGCCTTCGTGACCAACATCCGGAACATGGACCGCATCAAGCGCGGGGCCGACGACCTGGAGAAAGAGGGCGTCTTCACCGGCAAGTACTGCGTCAACCCGGTGACCGGCAAGGACATCCCCATTTACGTGGCCAACTTCGTGCTCATGGGCTACGGTACCGGCGCGGTCATGGCCGTGCCCGCCCACGACCAGCGCGACTTCGAATTCGCCACCAAGTACGGTCTGCCCAAGCAGGCGGTCATCAACCCGCCCGAGCTGCAGGAAAAGGGCGAGAAACTCGACGCCGCGACCCTGACCGAGGCGTACTCCGCCCCCGGCTTCCTGATCCACTCCGGCGACTTCGACGGCATGCCCAACGAGGACGCCAAGAAGGCCGTGGTCGAGCACCTGGACAAGTCCGGCAAGGGCAAGATGGCCGTCAATTACCGCCTGCGCGACTGGAACGTATCCCGGCAGCGGTTCTGGGGCGCGCCCATCCCGGTGATCTACTGCGACGACTGCGGCGTGGTCCCGGTGCCCGAGAAGGACCTGCCGGTGCTGCTGCCCGAGAACGCCCAGGTGCGCAAGGACGGCAAGTCGCCCCTGCCGGCCATGGAGGAGTTCGTCAACTGCGCCTGCCCGAAATGCGGCAAGCCCGCCCGGCGGGAGACCGACACCTTCGACACCTTTTTCGAGTCCTCCTGGTACTACATGCGCTACTGCGACCCGCGCAACGAGAGCGAACCGCTGGGCGCGGAGCACCTGAACTACTGGATGAACGTGGACCAGTACATCGGCGGCATCGAGCACGCCATCCTGCACCTGCTCTACTCCCGGTTCTTCACCAAGGCGCTGCGCGACTGCGGCTACGTGACCAACAGCGAACCCTTCGCCAACCTGCTGACCCAGGGCATGGTCCTCAAGGACGGCGGCAAGATGTCCAAGTCCAAGGGCAACGTGGTCGACCCCAACGCCATGATCAACCAGTACGGCGCGGACGCCACCAGGCTGTTCATCCTCTTCGCCTCCCCGCCGGTCAAAGAGCTGGAGTGGTCCGACCAGGGCATCGACGGCGCGTACCGCTTCCTGTCCCGCCTGTGGCGGCTGGTGGAGGAGCTGGAGGACGTGCTCACGCCCATGACCCCGGCCTCCCACGGCGCGCCCGCGTCCGACGCGGCCAAGTCGCTGCGCTTCAAGGAGCACGACACCATCCGCCGGGCCACCCGCGACATCGAGAACGAATTCCAGTTCAACACGGTCATCGCGGCCATCATGGAGCTGGTCAACGAGCTCTACCAGGTCAAGGACGAGCTCAGGGAGACCGACCCGGCCGCCCTGTCCTCGGCCATCGCCACGGCCGTGACCCTGCTCTCCCCGGTGGCCCCGCACATCTGCGAAGAGCTGTGGGCCGCGCTGGGCCACACCGCCAACCTGACCGCCCAGCCCTGGCCCACCTATGACGAGAAGGCCCTGGTCCTCGACCAGGTGACCATGGTCGTCCAGGTCAACGGCAAGGTGCGCGGCAAGTTCGAGGCCCCGAACAACGCGCCCAAGGACGAGGTCGAGAAGCTGGCCATGAACCTGGAGAACGTCCAGAAGTTCATGGAAGGCGCGACCGTGCGCAAGGTCATCGTCATCCCCAACAAGCTGGTCAACATCGTGGTCGGCTAGCCTGACCGATTATCGCAACGACAAAGGCCGGGAGGGTGAACCTCCCGGCCTTTTTTGGGGCCGCCGCGCAGAGCGGATGAAAAGATGCGTCCTCCCTCGGCCGCCTCAGCCCCGTTGCGCGAAGCTGAAATCCTTGGACATGATCACCTTGCAGAACCGGCGGTTCAGGGTCTGGTTGTGGTGGGCCACGATCTGTTCGCCGGTCAGCACGCCGTTGTCGTAGGAGGTGTGGGCGTCGCCCACCAGCACGGATTCGTAGCCGTGGGCCAGGGCGCTGCGCACGGTGGTGTCCACGCAGCATTCGGTCTGCAGGCCGCAGAAGACGAGCTTCCGCGCGCCCAGCTTGCCGAGGATCGCCTCGAAATCCGTGTTCCAAAAGGCGTCGTAGGAGTGCTTGCGCGACACGGTGTCGCCCGGCTTGGGGGCTATGGCCGGGTGGAAGAGCCAGTTGTGGCTGTCGGCCTCGAACTCGCTGCCCGCGCCCTCGGTGGTGTGCTGGACGTAGTGGACGGGCACGCCGTTTTCGCGTGCCGAAGCGATGAGCCCGGCAATGGTTTCGAGCACCCGCCCGCCCTCGAACGGGGGCATGCCGGGGGTCTCGAACATGATATTCTGGACGTCGATGACGACGAGGACGGTCTCGGACATGGTTTGCTCCTTGCGGTTGAACTACGGAAAAGCAGTATTCCCACCATCGCGCCCTGCACGTCAACCGCTGAACGCGGGGATAGGCCGCCGCTCCGCTGGACCTTTGCCGCGAATCCCTTTATCGTTCCCCAATCACTGAACCCCTGGAGAAATTGATGTCCCTGCTACGATATACGGCGCTTTTCCTGCTCCTCGCCCTACTGGCCGGGTGCGGCTACTCCTTCGGCGAAGGCGGCTCCTCCGTGCTCAAGCCGCAATTCCGCACCGTGGCCGTGGAAGAAATCAACAACCCGACCACCCTGGCCTGGCTCGAGCCGCGCCTGCGCAAGCTGCTGCGCGACGAACTGCACAACCGGGGGACCATCACCTGGGTGGACGACCAGGCCAAGGCCGACGCGCTCATCACCATCGACATAGAACGGTACTACCGGCCCACCGCCGTGGAGGGCGCCAAGGACCAGACCCTGCTCTCCGAGGCCATCTTCCAGTTCACGGCGACCATCCGCTCGGCCACGGACAGCTCCCTGCTCTGGAGTTCGGGCCAGATCTCCGAGAACTGGCCCTACGACTACGGCAACGGACATGAAGCGGACATGGAGGTCACCCGGCGCGGCATCCAGGTCCTGGCCGACCGCATGACCCAGGACTACTAGCCCACGGAACCCCCCATGGCCGAACGCCCCCGATACCTCTTTCTCATCTGCCCCGATCCCCAGCTGATCAAGGCCCAGGTGGACGAACGCCTCAAGGGTTCCGGTCAGGACGGCTGGGAGACCAAGCCGTTCTGGGGCGATGACGACGATCCCCTGCCCCCGGCCTTCTGGACCGACCTGACCATCAAGTCGCTCTTCCCCCAGCCCAAGGCCCTGGTCCTGCGCCGCGCCCACGCGCTCAAGGCGGACCAGTGGGACAAGCTGGACGCCTCGGTCAAGGGGCTCGGCCGCGAAATCTTCCCCATCTTCTGCCTCGAAGGCGAATGGAAGGGCAAGAAGGCCCCGATCCCCCCGGCGCTGTCCCGGCGCGGGCTCTACAAGAAGGCCCGCGACGCGGGCTGGGTCTGGGAATCCCCGGGCCTGGACCAGCGCTCCCTGACCGACTTCGTCAAAAGCTGGGCCGCCAAGGTCGGACTGACCTTCGAGCCGGGCGCGGGCCAGGCCCTGACCATGGCCCTGCCCACGGACGCCGTGGCCGCCCGCCTGGAGCTGGACAAGATCGAGCTGGCCGCGGGCGACGAGAAAGTGGTCCGCAAGGAGCACGTCTCCCTGGTGGCCCGGACCGGCGAGATGCCCTTCTTCGACCTCATGGACGCCCTGGCCCAGCCCGGAGCCGAGGCCTCGGTCTGGAAGCGGGTCATCGACGACCACTCCAAGTCCGCCAAGGACCAGATGCTCTTCAACCTCATCGGGTTCCTGGCCAGCCAGGCGCGCATGTACTGGCTCCTGGCCCACGGCGGCAAGGCCGCGGGCAGCCCGTACATGCTCCAGAAAAAGGCCCCCCTGGCCAAACGCCTCGGCGCGCGCGGCATCGCCCGGATGATCGACCTGGCCATGGAGGCCGAACTCTCGCTCAAGACCGGCGAACGCAAATACGAAGAGGCCCTGGACATGCTCATGGCCGGGCTCATCGACCTGTTCCAGCCCAAGGCCCAATCCCGACGGTACTGACCATGCCCGCCAAGCCCGAGAACGCCCCCCACTACGTCGGCCACCGCCAGCGCCTCAAGGCCCGGCTCGAGGACAATCCGCGCGGCCTGGCCGATTACGAAATCCTCGAACTGCTCCTGGCCCTGACCGTGCCCCGGCGCGACACCAAGCCGCTGGCCAAAACGCTCATCGACCGCTTCGGCTCCCTCAAGGAGGCCGTCCTGGCCCGGCCCGACCAGCTCGACGGGATCAAGGGACTGGGCCCGGCCACACAGAGCCAATGGGCGCTGCTCCAGGAACTCCACGCCCGCCTGGGCGAGGCCGACGCCCGGCGCGGCCAGACCGTCAGCGACCCCGACGCCCTGGCCCGCGCGGCCATGGCCCGGCTCGGACACAAGGACACCGAGGAGTTCTGGGCGGTCTTCATGGACACCAAGAACCGGATCATCAAATGGGAACAGATGAGCCGGGGCACCACCAACGCCACCGCCATCTTCCCGCGCGAGATCGCGGCCGCCGCCCTGCGCCTGGAAGCCACCAACGTCATCCTCATCCACAACCACCCCGGCGGCGGCAGCGACCCGTCCTCCGCAGACATCCTGCTGACCGACAAGGTGGCCGAGGCCTGCGCCAGCCTCGACATCAACGTGCGCGACCACATCATCGTCACCGACCACGACTACTACAGTTTCAACGAATTCGGGAGGCTCTAGATGCGCGAGATGGCCGCCATCGTCCGGGGCAGGGTCCAGGGCGTCTGGTTCCGGGGCTGGACCCGCGAAACCGCCCGAGCCCTCGGCGTCACCGGCTGGGTGCGCAACCTGCCCGATGGGGCCGTGGAAGTCCTGGCCCACGGTACCGACGAGCAGCTCGACCGGCTCGAATCGCACCTCTGGCAAGGCCCGCCGCTCGCCCGCGTGACCACCATAGAATCACGCCGCTCCGACACCGACACCCCCCTCCCCGACTTCTCGGTCCGCCGCTGACGCAGAGGATGCCCCCGGCCGCCCCATCCCCTCTCACCCTCCTAAACTTTTGGGGCTGACATAGATAACTATGCCGCGTTGTGCCTTTTTATCCATTTTTTCAGGATAGATAACTGCTCTTTTGGGGAGCCGTAATTAAACCTGAATTCGCACTCTTTCAAAT
>NZ_JBGLYH010000008.1:0-99101 GCF_041414475.1 Pseudodesulfovibrio karagichevae | reverse complement strand
ACTCGACGAATCGGCGTCAATCTGGCATTGGCATGAATGTTCACTCGGTCCTCCTTTCGGCAATTGCGTCTTCGTAAACACAATTTGACCGATTAGGGCCGAGTGAACAACCTCCTATAACTTCACAGCTAACGCAGGCCTTGAGGCGACTGGAAAGAAATGGGTTAATCATACGCAGGGTGATTGCTACTTCGCCCGTCGCCGTAGAATACTCAATCTCCGAGCTTGGCAGAACGCTGCAGACACCTTTAGAGGCCGTCTTCACTTGGGCGATAAAACACCTGCCTCAAATCGAAGAAGCACGTAAACACTATGATACTAAAGCGGAACATCACGCTGCTTCTGGCGGCCGGTGATATCGGACGTTGGGAGCATACGGAGATTTCCTGAGATTTTGACGCAGAGAGCAGGGAGGGGATCCGGAAAATAAGTCCAAGCCACAACCCGATTGGGTGGGGTTGCAGGCAGGGATGATTCTGGTGCACCTCCCCATTTGCCTGCCTCATAATCTACGAAGCCATACGTGGGCAAGATATGAGAAGCATCGCTGCCCTCCATGAGTCTACGACGCAGACCTAGGTGCCCCCCTCCTTGCCGTCCGATTCGCCTCAACGCTACTGCAAAAATATGGATTGGCGTGGCAAACAGCACGATTGAACACAACTTCAGCGATGCCTTTGGCCTGAGCTTAGCAAAACTGTAAGACCCTCCGCCGTCCCATACGACTATAGTAAGAAAGTAACCACCCGAAAAATATAAATTTTCTGGTATACGCGCTGTATACCAAGGTGCGCCATTTTGCTGCCTACGACAAAATTATGACAAAAATAGTTAGTAATTTCAGCGCATATATTCCAGATAAGTTCTTCGTAATCAGTAGGTCGTCGGTTCAATTCCGATTCCTGGCTCCAACGAAAACAAGCGGTTATGGTTTCTCAGAAGTGCTTGTTTCATGCCCTGGCATACGCCCCAGCATACCAATCGGGGCAAGAGGACGCCCTGGGGAGGCCGGGCGCGCGGCGCAGGCTTCCGGTCGCCGCCTCTTGTCAGATGAGCCAGAACAGCAGCGGCAACGTCAGGAAGGACAGGAGCATGCCCGAACTGATGGTGGCGGCTGCCAGCTCCGGGGCGAGTCCGGCGGCCATGGCCATGGTGCCCGCGATCACCATGGGCGGCATTCCGGCCTCGAAAACGGAGACGTTCGCGGCCAAGGTGTCGAAGCCGAGCAGGCGGCATGCCGCCAGGGCCGCCAGGGGTGCCGCAATCAGCTTGACGAGTAGCGCGAAGCCCAAGGGCCGCAACGTTGCCGGGCTGAGCCGGACCTTGAGCTGGAACCCGATCGCCGTCATGACCAGCGGCGTGAGCATGGCCGAAAGGGTTTTCAGGAAGCCGAACACCGGTTCCGGGTATGACCAGGTGCGGAAGAGGCCCAAGCCGAGCAAGAGCGCCAAGGTGGGGGGAAAGAGGATAGCCTTGCGCGCGATCAGGGCGGGCCGGATCCGCATGTTGCTTCCGTAGGCGGCGAGGATCGCGGAACCGTAGACGGCGAAGATGAGCGTCGTCCCCACCTGATCGTATATGATCAGCGCCGGGAGGCCCTGTTCGCCGAAGAATGCCGTCACCATGGGAACGCCCATGAAGGACGTGTTTCCCATGGGCACGACCAGCAGCAGCACGCCCACCACTTCCCGCGACCAGCGGAAGACCCTCCCGCACCACAGGACCAATGCGGCGGAAAAAAGCAGCATGGCCCAGGGAACAACCGCCGGGAGCAGCATTTCCTGCGAAAACCGGATATGGGGAGCCTTGAGAAGGATGACGGCGGGCAGCGCCACATACAGCGCAAAGAGATTGAGCACCTGGGCGGTCTGGGCCGGGAAGACCGGAAGCCGCCTGAGCAGCCCGCCGATGCAGACGAACACACTGATGACGATGAAATTTTCCACTTTCAATCCTGACGTGTCGAAGTGACGGGAAAAACGGACCTGCCGAGACGGTTGGCGGCCGTTGCAGGGATCCGTCCGTCGAACCGCCCCGCCGTTGACCGGCGGCAGGCGGCCAAGCCACATCTGCCCAATAATCCCCGGCCCCGCAAGGGCACAATGCTCTTGCGGGGCCTGAATGTGTCGCAAAACCCTCCGCCGCCCTCCTGCGGGCGTCCGCCGAGGCCCTGGACGGGGGCTCGGACCCGGGCGGACGCCTTGTGGGGTGGGATACTGGGGTTTTCGCGTTGCCGTGAATCTCCCTGCGGGGAAGCCTAGCGCATGTACGCGCCTTCCATGGCGGAGACGGCGCTGTCGGAATACCGCTTGAGCACGCCACGCTTTTCGGGGCGCTCGGGCAGGGTCCAGTTCTCGCGCCGTTCGCCGAGGATCGCTTCCATCTCTTCGGGAGTCTTCTTCTCGCCTTTCACGCCGACCACCCGCAACGCCCGCTCGGGGATGTTGATTTCGATCAGGTCTTCATCCTCCACCAGGGCGATGGGACCGCCGTCGACCGCCTCGGGCGAGACGTGCCCGATGCACGGGCCGCTGGTGGCTCCGGAGAACCTGCCGTCCGTCACGATGGCGACCGTGCCGTTCAGGGTCTCGTCGTAGACGATGGCGTCGGTGGTCATGAACATCTCCGGCATTCCGCTGCCCTTGGGGCCCTCATACCGGATGACCACGACGGAACCGGGACGGATCTTGCCCGCGATGATGGCGGCCTGGGCATCGTCCTCGCTGTCGAACACGGCGGCCGGGCCGACATGCCGGTGCATGTCCGGCTTTACGGCCGCGTATTTCACGACCGCGCCCTTGGGGGCCAGGTTGCCGTCCAGCACGGCGATGGAGCCGCACTTGTCCGACTGCTCGGGGGTGCGGATGACGTCGTGCTGCGGGATGCTGTAGCTCTTCAGATGGCCGAGGCAGCGGTTGAAGAAGCCGTCCTCCTCGAGCATGGCCAGGGATTCGCCCAGCGGGCGTCCCGTGACGGTCATGACGTCCAGGTCGAGCTGGTCGCGGAGCATGTGCTGGACCATGGGAATGCCGCCCGCGAACCAGAACAGCTCGGCGGTGTATTTGCCGCTGGGCTGGATGTTGGTGATGTACTTGATCTCCTGCCCGATGGCGTCGAACTCCCTGGGGTCAAGCTCGAGCCCGATCTCATGGGCGATGGCGGGCATGTGGATATAGGCGTTGGTGCTGCCGCCGATGGCCGCGTGGACCTTCATGGCGTTGACGAAGTTCGCCTTGGTCATGATCTTGCGGGCGGTGATGCCCTGGTCGGCCAGATACAGGATCTGCTTGCCTGCGGCCCGGGCCATGCGGCGTATTTCAGCCATGGTCGCGGGCATGAGCGCGGTTCCGGGCAGGGCCATGCCCAGGGCCTCGGACATGCACTGCATGGTGCTGGCCGTGCCCATGAACTGGCAGGCGCCGCAGGACGGGCAACCCGTGAGCTTGTAGTCGCGCATCTCCGCGAGGTCGATGTGTCCCTTTTTCTTGCGCGCGGACAACGGCCCGGCCAGACCGGAGGTCGAATTGCCCGGGCCGGAGCGCATGGCGCCGCCCGGGATGTGGATGGTCGGGATGTCCATGCGCGCCGCGGCCATCAGGTGGGCGGGCGTGGACTTGTCGCAGCCGGACAGCAGGATCATGCCGTCCCAGGGAATGACCGAGGCGTGGATTTCCACCATATCGGCGATGATGCCGCGCGAGCAGAGGATGAAGTTCATGCCCTCATGCCCCTGCGCCCAGCCGTCGCAGATGTCCGTGACGTGGAACTTCGCCGGGCGTCCCCCGGCCTCGTAGATGCCAATGGAGGCCTCTTCGCTCAGGACGTCGAGGTGGTAGCTGCCGGGATGGCTGTCCCCCTGGACGTCGTCGACAAGGATCTGCGGTTTCTCGACGTCTTCCCGCGTCCAGTTCATGCCCATCATCAAGGCGTCGACCTGCGACCATAGATCTCGTACGCGTTCACATCTTTGTTTTGACAAAATCATATCTCCTTTTCTCATGGTTGAGAGTAGAATTGCGCGTCGGTCGGTTCCTCCCCTAGAAGCCCGCCAGCTTGAGGATTTCCGCAAAGCGCCGCTTGACGTCGTCGGTGGGCTCGCTGGCCGGGGCGGCCACGCCGGTGGGGATATCCACCCCGGTGGCGCGCACGCCTTCCTTCAACAGCCAGGAGAACGGGACATCCAGCGCATACAGCTGGGACAGGGTGCTCAGTCGCGGAAGCAGTTCCAGGAGGGTAGCCATGTCCTTCTCCTGGAAGGCCTTGTAGATGCCGCAGGTGATTTCCGGGGCGAAGTTCGACGTGCCGACAATGCCGCCGTCGCCGCCCAGGACCAGGGTCGTGAACAGGTATTCGTCGTACCCGCAGATGACCTTGAAATCGGGCCGTGCGCCCTTGGCCTGGATGATCAGGTCGCGGATGTGGCTGATGCAGTCCACGGTGTCCTTGATGCCTATCACGTTCGGGCAATCCCTGGCGATGCGCGTAACCAGCTCGGGCGACAGGTCCTTGCCGGTCAAGGCCGGGAAGTTATACATCAGCACCGGGATCGAAATGCTCTCCGAGACGGTCCGGTAGTGCCGGTACAGCCGGGCATCGCTCATGCCCTGGTAGTAGGGGTTGACCACGATCACCGCGTCGGCCCCGATGGATTCCGCGTGCTTGCTCAGCTCGACGACCTCCTCCGTGCCGCAGGCGCCGGTGCCGATGATCACCGGCTTGCGCCCGGCCACCTTCTTCACGCAGTACTCCGCGACCTTCTTCCGGGTGACGGAAGTCATCTGGGAGAATTCTCCCGCGCTGCCGAGGAACAGCAGCGCGTTGACGTCGCTGTCGACCAGCCGGTCTATGAAGACGCCCATCCCGTCGCTGTCGAATTCGCCCTTCTCGTTCATGACGGTGAGGACCGGCGGGATGACTCCCTTGAAAGACTCAAAAGACATTTGTTGCTCCTTGCTTGTGCATTGCATCGTGGCCAGGAACCTGGCCGGTTATATGTCCGTCCGGTGAAACCACCGGACGGACCGTTGTCGTCGAATGAAGTCAGCCCGCTAGATCAGACCCATGGACACCAGGATCGCCAGCGTGATGAAACCGATCACGCCGCTGACGGCGCGGGGAAGCGTCAGGTATTTCAAGCCCTGCGTCGTGTTCAGGTTGAAGAACTGCGTCATGATCCAGAAGCCGCTGTCGTTCAGGTGGCTGAAGATCATCGTGCCGCAGCCGATGGAAAGGGTGGCGGCCACCGGGGAGAGTCCCAGGGAATCCAGCATGGGCAGGATGATGGCGGCGGCGGTCAGGCCGGCGGTGGTCATGGAGCCGACGGCCGTCATCAGGATGGAGGCCGTGAGGAAGGGAATCATGATCGGGAGCAGGCTCGTGTCGGCCACCATGGTGCCGAGTTCCTTGACCACGGGCACGCTCTTGAGAATGCCGCCCATGGCGCCGCCCATGGCGGTGATGAGCAGGGGCAGCAGGGCGACCACGAGTCCGCGTCCCACCCAGGTGCCGAAAATGATCTGCCGCAGGCTCGCGCCGTCGTCACCCGCGGTGCGCAGGTGGTGGGCCTTGACCTTCTCGGCCTTGAGGTAGCCGAGAACGATGGTGAACACGACGCCCAGCAGCAGGGCCATGACCCTGTCGCCCACCGAGGTGAAGAAAGTGAGGGTCGCGCCGCCGTCCTTCATGTAGACCTTGGCGAAGGACGCGAAGGTGATGAGCACCACGGGAATGAGTACGGGCAGTAGGGCCATGAAGGCGTTGGGCAGCCCCTTCTCGTGAATGATGATGTCCTCGACCGCATCGGATTTGGCCGGTTCGATGCCGTCCACGAAATCCTCGCGCGGGTCGATCCATTCCTTGGCCGCCCATTTGCGCAGCACCACCCAGGTGCCGATGAAGGCCACGAAGGCGATGATCGTTCCCCAGAAGATGGTCAGCCCGAGGTCGGCGCCATACATCAGGGCAATGGCCAGGATGCCTGGAGTGGGAGGCACCAGGCCGTGGGTGAGGCCCAGGCCCATGCCGATGAAGGAGGACATGGAGGACATCGAAATCTTCTTGCGCTTGGACAGGATGGACGCGATCGGCGCGGTCAGGACCATGGTGATGTCGCCGAATACCGGGATGGACACGATGAACGCCGTCAGCGCCGGGGCGAGCTCGAGCGCCCGGCCGCGGAACAGGCGGGTGAAGAAGTTGCAGATGGATGTGGCCGCGCCGGTGTCCTGAATGCCCATGGCCAGGATGGAGCCCAGGATGATGGTGACGCCGATGCCCTTGAGGGTCCCGCCGAAGCCGGTGTTAATCAGATTGACGGTCTCGATGAGATTGTTGCCGAAGGCCAGGCCCAGTCCGAGGCTCGTCAGGAAGAGCGCCAAGACGGGGTGCATCTTGGCCTTCATGATCATCAGCATCAGGAAGACGATGGCGATCGCGAGGATTATCAAAAACAGTACTGGAGTCATTGCTTTCTCGTTTATTTTTGCCGGAGACGTTCAGCGGCGGGCGCCTCTGTCGGCGCGTCGATCCAGCCTTCCGCGTTCCAACGATTTGTATTTTCGTTCCATTCCATCGACAATGCTCACTGCCGAAGCCCGCGATGCGATACGCAGGGACCAACCTTTCGGCGATGGCGTGGGCGACGACAGGGCTCGCCGCCCTTTCGGCCCGATGGGCCGTTGTCCCGCTTCCGGCATCGGCGGACGATGGTTCTCATCTGTCCCGCCGACCGGGCCGGTTTCCTCCCACAGACTCGACAACGAGGGGCAGGAGCTTCCTTCCGGCGTGAAATCCTGAATGCACCGCTCCCGAGGGCGAGAGCCTCGTCGGAACCGTCTGCCGCCGGATTGGCAACCCGTCCGACACCCGGCCGATTCCGCCCCCGCGCCCTGCTCGTCGAAAGTTTCGGCAACGGTGGGAAAAATGCCGGTAGATATCAACCTCCAATCAGCGATCGTCCTCCTCCTTTCGAAATACGTGGCGGCTTCTCCGCCCTCGGTTGACGAATTCTCGTCATGAGGCCGCCGAGTTAAACCTCTTGAACCGCAACCGCTATGTGCGGCAATGCCGCACTTCATTCACACCAGGAATGAAAATCGTGTCTTCCAGGTACGGCTACGCCCGTGCAGCCGGATCAGCTGCTTGGAGCTCCACCCCACCATCCCGGACTTCCCGCAGTGGCAGCGCCGCTTTCCCGCCGCCCGGCCTCGCTTCGCCTTTCCGGCTACGAACGAGGATGCCAGCATGTACGATATTGCCGCACAGCGTTCACCTATATGGCGACACTTGCCTCTACCGTCAGCGCCGCCCCGAGCCCGCCCGCGAGTCGGGGCGGCTATCGCCTTCGGACGGATCACGGCGAGCCGGGTTCCGGCTTCTCACCGGCGTCACCAGCCCCTGCGGCCTTGAAAGTTCTTTTGGGCCGGGAACCGCGTACCGGAGTCTCACCACGTTGTGCGATATTATCGCACAACGTTCTCGCTACTAGCGAAAAAAAATTACATCTCGCCGCTGATCTGCTGCGCGGTCCAGGCGACCTTCTCCGAAATCCGCCCGACCAGCTTGGACGAGATGCCCGCCTTGGCCCCGGAGATGCTGATGGCCGCGACGACCTCGCCGTCGTGATTCCGGATCGGCGCGGCGATGCACATCAGGCCGGGCACGTGCTCTTCGTCGTCTATGCTGATGCCGCGCTCCCGGATGGCCTGCAGCTCCTGCCGCAGCTCGGCAATGTCGGTAATGGTGTTCGGTCCTCGGCGCTCCAGCGGCTGCATCTTGCTGAGCAGCCGCTCCAGCTTCGCTTCGGGCATGTAGGCCAGCAGGCACTTGCCGACGGCGGTGCAATACATCGGGTTTTCCGCTCCGATGGCCGACTGGATGAAAACGGCCTTGTCGCCGCGAATCTTATCAATATACACCACCATGCCGTTCCGTTCGACGGTCAGGTGAACGGTCTCGGAAAACTCCTGCACGAGTTTTTCCATGAACGGCTTGGCCCGGCTGGCGATGATGTTATGCCGCTGGACGGCGCCTCCCAGGCGGAGCACCTTGAGGCCCAGCGAATAGCGCGAATCACGGGGGTTCTGTTCCAGATACCCTTTGTGCGCCAGGGTGTTGATCAGACCGAAGGCCGTGCTCTTGCTCAAATCAAGCCGGCTGGCGATTTCCGTGACGCTGAGATCCCTTGAGCTTTCGAACAACTCCAGGATATTCAGCGCCCTTGCTACGGACTGTATGATTCTGCCTTCGGACATGGGACCCTCGCGTTCGACATTGTCGTACGACGTTTTGTTTTTTAAAGCTATAGCCCACGGAAAAACCCGTGTCAATCGGACCGGCCCCAAAAAAAGGGCCGGCCGGACGCAACGGCCCGGTTTCGCCCTCTCCATCTCAGCATATTCCTCGAGAAACACCGTCCCGGACGCCATGCCCTCGCCAGGCGGCCCGAGAGACTCGCTGACGATGAGTCCTGAAACGAAGACAAGCGGTTATGAGAAATCATAACCGCTTGTCTCGTGCCTGCATATGCCCCGGCATATGGATCAGGTCGCGGGGATGTCCCGGGGCGGAGGTGTACAGTGCAAAACCACCGTCATGCCGGTTTCAACACGACGCTGAGAACAGGGGCCGACGTCCGCCAATTTGAAACAAATCCAAACCGCAGAGGAAATCGGGACTCCCCCGCTACGCGCATGCCCCCAAGGCCTGGGCGGGGGTGCAAAGGGAGAATTCCCTGAATTCATTGATTAAATGCGCCTGGTCATAGTACCCGCCGTCCTGCGCGAGGTTGGCGTATGACAGTTCGTCATGCCTGCGGAGCAACCCGAAGCATCGTTGGAACCGCACAATACGGGAATAGAATTTCGGCGAGATTCCCACGGTTCGCGAAAACAGATTGCTGATATGGCGGACCGAGAAACCGGTTTCCTCAGCCAGTTCGCCAATCCTGATGTCGCCATGCGCCCTGTTGATCCTGTCGATCAGCGAGAGAACCAGGGCGGAGACTCCGGACCGCTCCCGGATGCGCTTTTCATGAAATTTTTCAAACAGCCGTATGCGCTCCCCAAACGATTCCGCCGTGCAGATGCGCTCCACCAACTCCTCCGCGCTCCCATACACGTCCCCAAGGGGAATGCGCTGGTCCGTGAATTGATTCAGAGGACACCGCAACAGTTCGTCCGCCGTTCCGGGGAAAAAACGAGCCCCGAAATACTGTAGCCCCGGCTCGAATTTCACCAGGGTCCCCTTCTTGACGGAACCGCACACCTGCGCTGCGGGCCGGCTGCCCGAACACTGGATGACAATGTCCACGGTTCCGTCCGGCACCGCGACAATGCTCTTACCGGTATCGAGTGCGACGACAAAACTGTAGTATTGGGCCAATCCCCTGTCACACAGAGCCAATCGAGAAACGTATGCTTTTGTCGACAGTTCGAAAAAGGGCTGTTCCGGCATGTAGGCTTTCTCCACATTCCACCTCCTGGCTGAGCAACTTCTGCAACAACAACGCCAGGACCAGGCCCTCCGAACGGCTTCTCTCCCCCGCCCCCGGGCAACCCTCCGAAAACACGTCAGTTTATTCAGCCAGATCTTTTTTGGGCCTCATTCAATATCCGCATTTGTTTTACATAAACGTTAGAATAAGATGCGGCACTAGTCGATGATTGTAATACTTTGTATGATTTTGTTAAAAAATCAACTTTCAGCATGTCGCCACAAATCGAACAACTAGCTGAAATAAAAGTAAAAAACAAAATTCCTTTTCGACAGCCCGCCCGGTGTGCCGCGCACAGTTCCGTTTTTTCCAATATGACCCTGCGGTTTTCTGTTCAACAGGAGTTGACCGTACAGCTCAGCTTGCAAGGAGACAGCATCATGCAACGTATCAACTATTCGTCCGGAGCGCCGTTGGAAGACATCGCCGGGTACTCCCGAATGGTGAAAGTCGGGGACCACGTCTACATCGGCGGCACTACCGCGGTACAACCGGACGGGACCGTGGCCGGGGAGACCGCCCGGGAACAGGCGGCATACATATTCACCAAGTTCATCGATCTGCTGGGTCAGGCGGGAGCCAAGGCTTCGGATGTCATCAAGGTGAAGGCCTACGTGACGGACATGGCTCTGGCCCCGGAGGTGGGCGCGGCCTACAGCGAACGATTCAAAAGCATACGGCCGCTCTTCACCATGGTTGAAACCCCCAAACTGAACCGTCCGACTCAGCTTGTCGAGATAGAGCTCGAAGCACACATCGGATGCGAACTCGATTAACACTCTTATCCATTCGGGAGACAAGACAATGGCGAATCCCAAGATAGATTTCCTGTACCTGAACGAAAACGACATGATCGAGGCGGGCGTGACCGATATGGCCGGCTGCGTGGACGCAATGGAAGAGATGTTCCGCCTGCTCAAGATGGGCGACTTCCGCATGGGCGGAGCGGGCAACAACTCCCATGGCGTCATGATGGTCTTCCCCGAAGAGTCTCCTTTCCCGAACATGCCGCTGGACGGCCCCGACCGGCGGTTCATGGCCATGCCCGCATACCTGGGCGGCCAGTTCGATATGGTCGGGATGAAATGGTATGGATCGAACACCGCCAACAGGGAAAAGGAACTGCCGCGCTCCATTCTGATGCTGACGCTGAACGACAAGGACACGGGCGCCCCGCTGGCCTACATGTCGGCCAATATCCTCAGCGCCTACCGCACCGGCGCGATCCCCGGCGTCGGCGTGCGCCATCTCGCCCGCGAGGAAAGCCGGGTCGTGGGCATAGTCGGCCCCGGCGTCATGAGCAAAACGGCTTTCGACGCCTTCATGGCGGTCCGCCCCGGCATCGAGCGCGTCAAGGTCAAAGGACGCGGCGAGAAATCCATCCGCAGCTTCATCGACTACGTCAAAGGCAAGTACCCGTCCGTAACGGCGATCGAGGTCGTCGACAGCATTGCGGAAGCCGTCCGCGATGCCGACATCGTCTGCGTGGCCACCTCCTCTCCCACGGGCGACGTCAGCAAATACCCCTACATCGAGGAAGAATGGATCAAACCCGGCGCGGTCATCTGCTGCCCGGCGGCAGGACGCTTCGACGACGACTTCATTCTCAATCGCGCACGCAACGTCGCGGATTACGTCGGGCTTTACGAGGCCTGGGCCGAAGAGATGCCGTATCCGGCCTATCACACCGTCCCCATCCCGGCCGTGCACTGCATGGACCTCATCGCGGATGGACGGATGGGCAAGCATCAGCTCCAGGACCTGGGCGACATCATCACGGGGAAACTGCCGGCGCGCGGAAGCGACGACGAAACCATCATCTATTCGGTCGGGGGCATGCCCATTGAGGATGTGGCCTGGGGAACCACTGTTTACCGCAACGCATTGAAGAAAGGCATAGGCACGACGCTCAACCTCTGGGAAAAGCCCTTTCTGGCCTGAGGCCGCCCCCGGAAGAGGCAACCAGGGCGAACTCATTGCGATAACGCTCCATGCCGAAGGGACCCGGGTTCACCCGACCCGGCGCAGCGCATGAGCCGCATGGCATGATTCGGCCCGAGACGGCAATCGTCACAGCCAACTGGCAATACTTATAATCTTGGAGTGCAGCATGAAAACGGAATTACGGAAGACACTCGGCTTTTACTCCTGCTTTTCCGTAGCGGTGGGACTGGTGGTCGCTTCCAGCACCCTGGTATCGCTCGGCCAGGGCATGGGGTTGGCCGGCGGCGGCTTTGTCTTCGCCATGGCCACCGCCTGGATTCTGCAACTCTTCTCGGCCCAAAGTTATTCGGAACTAGCCTGTATGATGCCCCATGCCGGAGGACTCCGTTCATACACCAAAGTCGCGATGGGGGCCCTGCCCGCCATGGCGGCGGTCATCCTGGCGTACGTCATTCCCAACATGGTCGCCGCACCGGCGGAGCTGGCCGTGGCCGGAGCGGTCATCACCGAAACCTTTACCCCCGGAATCCCGCCCATCGTATGGGGCGGCCTGCTTCTGATCGTGCTGACCGTGACAAACGTCATCGGTGTGGACATTTTCGCCAAGCTGCAAATCCTGTTCACGCTGACCATGATGATATCCATGGCGTTACTTGGGATCATCGGCCTTACCGGCATAGGCACGCTCCCGGCCCCGGTACTGCCGGAGCAGCCCTTCAACCCCATGGGCATGGGCGTCTTTGGCCTGACCGCCCTGGCCATCTGGCTGTATATCGGTATCGAGTTCGTCACCCCCATGGCCCAGGAGACCAAAAAGCCGGAAAAGAACATTCCCAAAGCCATGTTCTACGGCCTGCTGGCCATCTTTTGCGTCAACCTCGTCTATGGATATGCCTCGCTCAAGTACGTGCCCGCCGAACAGCTGGCGAGCTCCAACCATCCCCACGTCGACATGGCGCTGGCCATGCTCGGCAGACCCGGCATGATCTGGATCGCCATAGTTTCCATCTTCGCCAGTGCGAGCACGATCAATACGGTCATCGGCGTCGTTCCCCGCATGCTCTACGGCATGGCCGTCAGCCGGGAACTGCCCAGGGTGTTTCGATCCATCCACCCGCGCTTCCATACGCCCTGGATCGGCATCCTGTTCATGGCCGGAGCCATGGGGCTCTTCTTCTTCGGCGGCATCCACAAGGCCCCGAACCTGATCATATACATCCTGGCGGCCTGCTGTTCCTGGCTCTTCGCCTATATCATCGCCCACATGGACGTCATCATCCTCCGCCGCCGCTACCCGAAGCACAAGCGCCCCTACAAGACCCCGTTCCATCCGATTCCTCAGATCCTCGGCTCCCTGGGTATGGGGTACGCCATCGTCAACATCGCTCCGGTACCGGAAATGGAGAGCACCATATTCCGCCTGGTCGCAATCATGGTCACCGGCACCCTCCTCTACGTCGTCCTGTGGCTCCGGTTCGTCGTCAAGGAACCCATGTTCCGCCCGATGGACATCCAGGCGGCCCAGGAGGAATGGGGCCTGGTGGAAAAAGAGCTCTACAAGAACGGCATACCGGCCACCTTTGTCATCAATCCCGGCTGCGGCCCGAACTGCGGCGCGACCAACCCCAAGCCGGCTGCCGTCTCAACCAACGAATAGCCACAAACAAAAGGAGACATCATGTACCTCATACAGTCCATCATCCGTCCCGAGAAAATCGGTGAAGTCACCGACGCGCTCGCCGAGATCGGCGTGTACGGCATGACGAAATTCCCGGTCATCGGCCGGGGAAAACAGAGCGGCCTGAAAGTCGGCAACACCATGTACAAGGAGCTGCCCAAGGAAATGATACAGACCTTTGTCGACGACGATCAGAAAGACGCGGCCGTGAGCACCATCATGAAGGCGGCGCGGACAGGGGATGGCAACCACGGCGACGGCAGGGTGTTCGTCCTTCCGGTCGTCGAGGCCTATACCATCCGTTCGGGCGACCAGAACATCTAGACTGCCAAGCGGAGGCCACCATGTTCCGATCAAGAAGAAAACGGGTCAACGCCGCCAACGAGGCTATCCTCCACACCTCGCGCCTTTTTGCCGGGCTGTGGGGCGATGCGGAGCTGACGGACAATGGCGATGTTCGTTTCACCAACCTTCCCAACACGTTGCAAGGCCTGATGGCGGTTCAGACCTGGCAGCGCCAGTTATTGGGCGGGACCATGTCCGTCAACCTTCGTTTGGAACGGGAAGTGGAGTCGAAACACCATTGCGTACTGCACTTCAGCAACGGGAAATTCCGTTGCAAGGGAAGGGGCGACAAGGCCCAACCGCTGCTGGACCGGTTGCACGCGGACACCGCTCTCATGGCGGAGCTTCGGCGGCTGGACCTGGGGGGCCTCACCATTTCGATCTCCGGCGGGAAGGCAACCGTCGCGCTCACCCCCTATGGCGGCGGGTTGGCCTTTCTCGCCCTGCCCCCCCTTCAGTACCACGTCGCCTATCCTCCGGATCAGGTCAGCATGACGGCCCGGGCCCTTGAACGTTTGGAGCGGATAATCAGCGGCCGAAGCGGCGGCGAAACCCTCTGCGTCGCCCACTAGCGGCCATGTGCGCGGATACGGTGTTCGGGCAGGCAGGATCATCGGCCAGGCGGCATTCTCGTCATCAACCATGGATTTCCAAGCGAACAGCTGTAAGCAACTATGAAGAATGAACAGTCCGTCATCCATCAGGCAGCCAGGTCAACAGGCATCAGCGAAAAGGACCTGAACCTCTTGCTCGCCGAGGGCGAGGAGCGAATATACCCGCAAAACGAATGGGTATTCCATGAATCCAGTCCGCGCCGATGGGCGGGGATCATTCTGGAGGGCGAGCTTGAGCTGATGCGCGGCCTCCACGGCGCTTGCCGGAAGGTCGGCACGATTGTGTCCGGATCCATGGTCAGCGAAGGTGCGTTTCTCGAGAGCAATTCGCATTCGAACGGCGCGTTCACGCGAACCGGGGTCAAAATCTGGCAAATCGGCGAGGAGAAAATCCAGGCGCTCAAGGAAAGCAATCCGGAGTTGTTCTACCGCACGGTGGCCCAGATTGCGGTTGGGATCAACCGCCGCATGCGCATGCTCGCCGACAGCGTCCACGACAAAATGAACAGTGAGAACCTGTTGATCAGCGGATTGCGTCAGGAAAAGGACTCTCTCGGGACAAGGGATATCTTCGACCACGTCTACTATGGCGTCCAGACCCAGCGGGCCATGGAGAACTTCGCCATTTCCGGGATTCACCTGAACAACTTCGACCACATGATCGACGCCCTGGCCATGGTCAAGAAAGCGGCATCCCTGACCAACCATGCGTTGGGCGTGCTCGACGACGCCAGGATGAACGCCATCTGCCAGGCCTGTGATGACATCCTGAACGGCCAATTGCATGAGCATTTCACCGTCGACATGTTCCAAGGGGGCGCAGGGACCTCGACCAACATGAACGCCAACGAGGTCATTGCGAACCGTGGTCTGGAGATCATGGGCTACAACAAGGGGGAGTATGACCACCTGCACCCCAATGATCATGTGAACTGCTCCCAATCGACAAACGACGTATATCCGACGGCTATCAAGCTGGCGGTGCTGCTTTCCAACTGCGACCTCATTCGTTCCCTGCGGATTCTGCGGAACGCGCTGGCGAGCAAGGGGGAGAGCTTCAAGGACGTACTCAAGATGGGACGCACGGAAAATCAGGATGCCGTTCCCATGACCCTTGGCCAGGAATTCAGCGCCTACGCCGTGATGATAGACAGTTCAATCGACGCCCTGGAGCAAACCGCCGAAGCGTTTCTCGACATCAACCTGGGAGCCACGGCCATCGGCACCGGCATCAACAGCCCTCCCGGATATGCCGACCTGGTGGCGAAAAAACTCGCGGCGATCAGCGGGTTTCCGGTCCGCAGGGCCAAGAACCTGGTCGAAGCGACGCAGAACGCGGGGATATTCGTGCGGATGTCGGCCAGCCTGAAGCTGGTGGCCGTGCAGATATCCAAGATATGCAATGATCTCCGTTCACTCTCTTCCGGACCGCGATGCGGCCTGAACGAAATCAACCTGCCGCCAATGCAGCCCGGCTCCTCGATCATGCCCGGCAAGGTCAATCCGGTACTCCCCGAAGTGATGAACCAGATATGCTACCAGGTCATGGGGTATGACACCGTGGTCTCCATGGCCGCCGAGTCCAGCGAGCTGGAACTCTGCATGGCCGAGCCCATTATCGCATACGACCTGCTGCACGGCATGATGATCCTGAAAAACGGCTGCATCTCCCTGGTGGAGCGCTGCATAAGCGGCATAGAAGCCAACAGGGACGTATGCAGGAGCTATGTCCAGAGCAGCATCGGCCTGGTGACCGCGTTGGTGCCGGTCATCGGTTATGAGCAGTCCGCGGCGATTGCCAAGGAAGCGCTCGGCACCGGTGCCAGCGTGTACGACATCGTCCTGGCCAAGGGGACGCTTACCAAAGAAGAGCTGGACGAGATCCTGCTTCCCGAAAACATGACCGATCCTCGGAGAATTTAACTGGCGGCGCAGTCAAGACATCCCTGCGCTTACCAGGACAATACATGCAAGGCCATCAGCTGCCACAAGGAGCTCCAGATGCTTAAAAGGTTACATGAAAACAAGCCCGGAGTGGATCGGGTGAACATTATTTTCGAAGGCGAACGATTGGAGGTTCCTGCGACGGAAACCGTCATTGCCGCGGTCATGGCGGCCGGGGCGGTCTTCAACCGGTCCTCGCCGATCAGCGGCGCGCATCGGGCGGCATACTGCCATATGGGCGTCTGCTACGAATGCCTCATGGAGATCAACGGCGTTCCCAATCAGCAAGCCTGCAAAATCCAGGTGCAGGAAGGCATGATCGTCAACCGGCAGCGCGGCGCAAAGGATGTGACCAATGAATAAGCTCTACGACCTGGTGATTGTCGGCGCCGGGCCCGGCGGACTCGCGGCTGCGGTCACTGCCGACCGCTTGGGCCTTTCGGCGCTGCTGGTGGACGAGCAGCCGGAACCCGGCGGGCAGATCTATCGTTCGATCGAGAGGAGCCTCCCGGAAAACGCGCATGTTCTCGGCGAGGACTACTTTGCCGGCAGCCGACTGGTGAAGGATTTTCGGGCATCCGGCGTCGCCTATCAGCCGAACACAACCGTCTGGAATATAGAGAACGGTTTCCATGTGGACATACTGTCCGCGAACACCTTGCGGCGAGTGCGCGGCCGCCGGATTGTGTTCAGCGTCGGGGCCGTGGAGCGGCCGGTGCCGATTCCCAACTGGACCCTTCCCGGGGTGATGGGCGCCGCGGCGGCGGACATCCTGTTCAAGTCCTCGGACATGACCCCGGAAGGTCCGGTCGTGCTCGCGGGCAGCGGCCCGTTGCTGCTGCTGGCCGCCTGTCACCTCGTGGACAACGGCGTCGCCGTCGCCGCAATGGTCGAGACGGCAGGCATGCGGGATTACCTGAAGGCGATCCCCTTCCTGCCCGGAGCGTTGCGCCGAAGCGACTACCTGCTCAAGGGCCTGCGGATGAGACTGAAGGTGAAACGGGCCAAGGTTCCCCTGTACACGGGCTGCCGCGACCTGGCCGTTATCGGCGACGGGCAGGCTGAAGGGTTGCGCTTCACCTGTCGCGGCAGGAAGCATGAAGTCGCCGCCGCAACGGTCCTGCTGCACGAAGGGGTGGTTCCGAACCTGCGCCTCACCCAACTGCTCAACTGTGAGCACGAATGGTACGCCCCACAGCGTTACTGGCGGCCGCGGCTCGACCGCTGGGGGCGCACGAGCGTTCCGGGAGTTTCGGTGGCCGGCGATTCCGGGGGCATTGACGGCGGCAAGGCGGCGGCCATCGCCGGGCATCTCGCCGCCATCAACACCGCCTGCGATCTGGAGGTGATCACCGACACGGAGCGCGATCGCCTGGCGCAACGGCACCTCAAGGACATGCAGCGGGAGAGGCTGATTCGCCCCTTTCTCGACCATGTCTTTCCGCCAAGCCGACAGGCACTGGTTCCCCCGGACGATTCGACTCTCGTCTGCCGCTGCGAGGAGTTGACCGCGGGACGGATACGCGAATCGGTGGCCCAGGGAGCGCGTCACCCCGCTCAGATCAAGGGACAGACGCGGGCCGGAATGGGCCCCTGCCAGGGACGGATGTGCGCATCGACGATTGCCGAGATCATCGCGGATAGTGGTTCACTGGATATCGCGACCATAGGCTTGCCCCGGGTCAGAACTCCGCTGCAGCCGTTGAGCATTGAACAGCTCGCCAATCTGGAATTTGAAGAAGCGAGCTGACGCCCGCCGCTCCAACCACTCGCAATCGGAAGAGAAGCCACTACAAAATCAGAGAATACTGCTGTGCGGTGCTCCGGCTTGGGGCATCTGCCTATTGCAGACATCGAGGGAACATGAAGACAAACGCGGATGTAATCATCATAGGTGGTGGGATCATAGGTTGTTCGACCGCATACTATTTGGCGAAAAAAGGCAGAACGGTCATTGTCCTCGAAAAAGGCAAGGGGATCGGATATGGCGGATCAGGCCGCAATGGCGGCGGGGTGCGCCAGTCCGGCAGGGACAAAAGAGAGTTGCCCCTGGCCATGTACGGAGTGCAGCACCTTTGGCCCCATCTGTCCGAAGAGCTGGGGACGGATGTCGAGTACTACCAGCAGGGAAACCTCCGGCTGGGCAAAACCGATGAGCACCTCAAAATTCTACGCGGCCTTACCGACGTCGCGCAGTCCTTGGGCCTCAACGTGAGGATGGTGACCGGGGAAGAAGTCAGAGAAATCTGCCCGTATCTTTCCGATGAAGTGATAGGGGCCAGTTGGTGCCAGAGCGACGGGCACGCGAACCCCCTGCTGACGACTTCAGCATTTTATACCAGAGCACGCCAGCTTGGAGTGACCTTTCTTTTTGAACAAAGCGTGCTTTCCATAAAAACGGTTGCGGGCCGGGCGAAAAAGGTCATGACCACTAGCGGGGAGTATGAGGCGGACAGGATACTCCTGGCCGCAGGCTACGAAAGCCGCGCCATCGCCAACACCGTGGGCGTGGACGTGCCCATGAAGAGGATTGCGCTGGACACCCTGGTCACCGACGCGCAGCCCCCCATGTTCTATCAGATGCTCGGAACCGCCATGGCCGACTTCTACGGTCATCAGACGACCCATGGGTCCTTTGTTTTTGGCGGAGGCTCCCCCCTGGATGCCGACCGGATCAAGGTGCTCGCGAGCCATCCCCCCGCCACGGCCACCGCAGAGACATGCAAGGGGATTTTAGGCTACATCCCCGCCTTGAAGCATGCAAAGGTGGTCAGGACCTGGGTCGGTTTGATTGATCTGTGCGAGGATAAAGTCCCGGTTCTCGACCATGTCGAAGAGGTACCCGGGTTGATTCTGGCCTGCGGCTTCTCCGGCCATGGGTTCGGGATCGCTCCCTCCGTAGGCACTGTCTTGTCCGAAATGGCCTGCGATGAAACGCCCTCCATCGATATCAGCGAACTGAACTACAGGCGTTTCGCCGACAGGGGATAGACCGGCTTGCGGCTGTTTCGGGCATGGTTCGGGGGCTCATTCCGGCGATTGCAGAGTTCCCTCCAATCCCAAGGCGACATCTTCAGCCAAGGCAGGCAGGGCCTCGACGGAAGACGGCGGAGTTATTTGCCGCAGTTTTTTGTCAGGCGATCCCAGTTGCCGTGGGCGAAGGCAGCCAGATCATCCCCCTCCAACCCGCACTCATGCAAAAAGCGGCGGGCATCATGACCAGGGCGATACTGATACGGGAAATCTGTCGAAAACAGCAACCGATCTTTACCCACAATGCTGGCGGCGCGCGCCAGATAATTGGCTGAAAACATGCCGCTGGCGGTCACGTACAGGTTACTTTTCAGATAATCCGTTACAGGTTTATTCAGTTTCGCAGTACGTCCCAATGCGGCCAACCGTTCGGAAAAGAACAACACCATTTCTCCCCAGTGTCCCAGAATGAGCTGCAATTCCGGCAGACGGTCAAAGAGCCCCGACACGAGAAGCCGAACAAATTGCACGCCGGCATCGTAGTGCCAGCCGAGACCATACGTTGCCAAGGCAATCTCCAAATCAGGATCCACCCCGCTGTAGTAGGCCTCCCGGACAGCCATTGGCGGTGTACGGGGGTGCAGACCAATCGGGACATGCAGCGCACTGGCGCTTTCAAATATCGGTGCGAAGTCGGGATGATCCAGGTTCCGATCCCCGACGCGCCCCCCCAGCATCGTCCCTTTGAAACCAAGCGTCTTGACGCAACGTTCCAGTTCCAGGGCGGCCGCCTCCGGATCAACCACCGGTAATGTGGCAAAACCCTGGAATCGGCCCGGATGACGGGCAATGGTTTCGGCGATGGCATCATTGCAACGCTTGGCTATATTGATACTTTCCGGCCCCAGTTCATGCAAAGCCGGAGTGGTCAGCGAGAGCACCTGCACATCGACTCCGGCTTCGTCCATCAATTCGACACGCCCTTGGGACACATCCAGCAAACGTTGCCCGATGACGCCGGCATTATGCGCCAGGCTGGGATCGGTGGCGGATAGATTCGCCCTATCCCAGGCTTGGATCACTTCCTCCGTGAGAAAATGTTCTTCAATGGCGATCAAGGGAATATGTCCATTGCTCTTTATCATGGCACTACCTTCCAACAGGTGATGAATATTTGCTTTCTTGGGCCGACCCGACTTCCGTCCGATCTTCCGACTCCAACACGTTTATACCCTGCACAATCCTATTCCGATCACTCCGTATAGGCATTCGGGGCTGGGGTGAGAACGTCGGCGAACGGAGAAAGTTTGCCGTTTCATGTGGGGAAGCTCTGTCTCAAGCGCTTTTTCCCGTTTTTAAAAGGTTACCCCAACGCAGATCGGAAGTCAGCAAGTCGCCACTCTGACAGTTTGGGATCTCCTGTATTCCGGCCCCCACGGAATCAAACGCGTGTGAGATAGCTTAGGCGCTATTTCATGCCTTGGGCGGGCGGAGCGTGGATCGACGGGAAAATGTGCAAATTGCTTTTCCTCAATATTATTGCCGGGGGCGCGGAATTCCTCGCCATGCGGCCGCCGAACGGGCGAATTCCGCCTCCGATGGGTCGTTTTTTCCTTCTTGCTTCCGCCACCCGGCCCTCCTGAGGCCTTCACTCCGGAAAAAAGCCCGAAACGCGGCTCGTGGCGGGCGCTTGACGGTGCTCTCGACCCCACGCTAAGGCTCATGAATCGACGAGTCGGCCCCATGCTTGTCCATTTCCATGCGCGCCGGTTCTTGTGATCCGAATAGTGCCATACCCCATTTTGTTGCCAACAAGGAGCATTGCCATGTCCAAGAAAGAAGTGGAGCGCCTGCTGATCGCGGGCGGCGAGAACAAGACCGTAAAGGCCAAGTACAACACCATCGCGACCAAGGAGGCCTTTGTGGCCGCCGCCCTCGAGGATGGATACGATTTCACGGTCGAGGAGCTGGACGAGGTGCTGAAGGAGTCCGGCGACGACTTCACCCGGACCGGCAATCCGCCCGCCCGCATGATCTGGTGGACCTAGAAGAATGTTTCGAGCGTTGCGGGCCCTCATGCAACCGTGAGGGCCCGCAACGCGCCTTCCCCCCGTCCCCGGCTCCACGAAAAAAGCGCTTATGAAAGATCATAAACGCTTTTCCCGTTTTCCGTGCCGACGGCCGTCCCACTCCGGAAAGGAACGGCGGGCCCTCGGCCGGGTCACATGCCGTACTTCTTCAGCTTGTTGTTCAGCGTCGTCCTCGTGATGTCGAGGATCTTGGCCGCTTCGCTCTTGTTCCAGTTCGTCTGTTCGAGGGTCGCCAGGATGGCCGCCTTCTGGACGTCCTCCAGGGGCTGGCCGCCGAGCTGCCCGTTGCCGGTTCCGGCCGGGACGGTCTCCTCGTATTCCTTGACCAGGGAGGCGGGGAGCTCCCTCTCCGTGACGTACTCGCCCATGGAGAGGATGACGGCCCGCTCGATGGTATTTTCCAGCTCCCGGACATTCCCGGGCCAGGGGTAGCGGATGAGCATGTCCATGGACAGCGGCGTGAACCCCTTGACGGTCTTGCGGTTCTTCTCGGCGAACCGCTCCAGGAAGAAATTGGCCAGCAGGGGGACGTCGTCCCGGCGCTCCCTCAGGGAGGGCAGCCGCAGGACCATGACGTGCAGCCGGTAGTAGAGGTCTTCGCGGAAGCGGCCCGCCGCCACCTCAGCCTTGAGGTCCTTGTTGGTGGCGGCCAGGATGCGCACGTCCACGGTCTGCACCGTATCGCTGCCGACCCGCTGGATCTCGCGCTCCTGCACGGCCCGGAGCAGCTTGGCCTGCATGGGCATGGATATCTCCCCGATCTCGTCGAGGAAGATCGTCCCCTTGTCGGCCTGCATGAACCGGCCGTCGCGCCGCTTGTCCGCGCCGGTGAACGCCCCTTTCTCGTGGCCGAACAACTCCGACTCCAGCAGTGTTTCCGAGAGGGCCGCGCAGTTGATGGTCACGAGCTGCTTCGTCTTCCGGGCGCTGTTGGCGTGGATGGCCCGGGCGATGAGCTCCTTGCCGGTGCCGGATTCCCCGGTGATCAGGACCGTGGCCTCGGTGGGGGCCACGACCTTGACCATCTCGATGGCCTCCCGCATGGCCGGGCTGGTGCCGATGATGCCCGCCAGGGACTGCCCGGAGGAGACCGTCTCCTTCAGGTGGCGGTTCTCTTCGGACAGGCGCTTGTGTTCCAGGGCCCGCTCCAGGGTGATCTTGAGCTCGTCGAAATTGAGCGGCTTGGTCAGGTAGTCGTAGGCCCCCAGCTTCATGGCCTCGACGGCCACGTCCACGGACGAATACGCCGTCATGATCAACACCGGGATGGCGGGATTGAACGCCTTGATCTCCTCCAGGGCCTCTATGCCGCTGACCCGGGCCATGCGGACGTCCATGAGCACGGCGTCGTAGGGGTGCTCATGGACGGAAGCCACCGCCTCGCCCCCGTCCATGGCCGCAGCGGTCTCGTATCCCCATCCGCCGAGGATGGTCTCCAGCATGGACAGGTGTCCCTTGTCGTCGTCGACGATGAGTATCTTGGTCTTCATGGGCTCAGCTCTCATGCGGGTTGCGGTATGGTGATGGTGAACGTCGTGCCCTGGCCGACGGCGCTGGCGACCTCGACGGTCCCGCCGTGCCCCTCGACGATCTTGCGGACAACGGCCAGGCCGAGGCCGGTCCCCTGGCTCTTGGTCGTGAAATACGGATCAAAGACCGTGGCCAGGTTCTCTTCGGCTATGCCCTGGCCCGTATCCTCGACCTCGATGACCAGGTCCGGGCCGGAGCGCCGCGCACACAGGGTCAACCCGCCCCCGGCCTCCATGGCCTGGATGCCGTTGATCCCGATGTTGAGCAGGGCCTGGACCATGCGGTCGGGGTCCAGCTCCACGGGGGGCAGGCCCGGCTCGATGTCGATGGCGAGGGCGATGTCCTGGTCCGCCGCGTCCTGGCGCAGCAGCCGGGACACGGTGTCCAGGACCAGAGCCATGTCGGCCTGCCGCGACTTGATTTCCGAGGGCCGGGAAAAGTCCAGCAACTCGGAGATGACCCGGTTCAGGCGCTCGGTCTCGGCGATCATCACGGTGGCCGCCTTGCGGTTCTCGCTGCCTTCCTCGAACAGCCCGGCAAAGTAGGTCGCATACCCCTTGATGCTGCTGAGCGGATTGCGGACCTCGTGGGCGATGCCCGCCGCCAGATTGCCGATGGCCGCCATCTTCTCCCGCTGCTTCATGTCGGCCTGGAGCCGGTGGATCTCCGTCAGGTCGCTCAGGATGAAGATGGTGCCGAGGGAAAGGCCGTCGTCGGACACGACCGGGGCCACGCCGACGTTGGCCGGGAATTCCCTGCCCCGGACGGTGACCTGCAGTTCCCTGGTCACGGGGTGACCGGTCTCGGCGGACACCGAGGCCAGTTCGACGAGGGCCGGAGGAAGCAGCCCGTCCACCGGCCGGTTCAGGGCCTCGCCCGCCCTCACGCCGAGCAGGGCGGCGGCGTCCGCGTTGATGTGGGTGACCACGGCGTCGGGACCGGCCACCACCAAGCCCACGGGCAGATGGGCGACGATTTCCGAGGCCACGATCTGCGAGTCCTTCAGCTGCCTGCGCGACTTGTGGTACGCCTGCACCCAGAAGAGCGAGATCATGCAGCCGAGCCCCACGAGCAGCAGCACGGCCGAGGTCGTGATCATCACCCGGATGTCGGCCCGGCGGGCCTCGGCGAACGGCGCGATGTCCAGGCCGATGAAGATCAGCGGCCTTTCCAGGACCCGCCCGGAACCGGCGCCTCCGTTCATCCTCCAGCGGTGATTCCCGGAGTGGCCCTGCGAGGGAGCTCCCATCATGTGTTCCATCATCTCGCGCATCCTGCCGTGACCGCCGTTGGCCAGCGCGACGAACTCCTTGTAGACCACGAAGGAACCGTCCCCGTCGCCATTCATGATCGTCCAGCGAGCGTCCTTGTCCGGGGCCAGGGCCTTGATCCGGTCCGGGCCGAGAAAGACGTCGCCGATCTTCGCGGCGTCGCTGTGGGCGATGATCCGCCCGCCGCGGTCCGTCAGGAGAATGAAGCGGATGTCCGGCAACTCGGCGGTCGCGTCGATCAGGGCCTGGAGCCTGTCCTGGGCGCCGTAGGAGCTCATCATGCCCGCCCGCGCCCCGGCCTCGAAGGAGCGGATGAGCGCCTCGCCCTTCTCGCTGAGGACCTTCTCCATGTAACGCACTTCACGGTTGTAGTTGAACACGGCCAGGACCACGACCACCAGGGTCATGATCACGGCCATGCCCAGAACCATCCAGACGGATGCCGAGCTTCCCAAGAGCCTTTTGTTCAACGTCATGCCTGTTCCCGCCCGACGAGGTTGATCATTTTTTAGACTGTCGACTGTCCAACTGGTTAAAAATTAACCATACGGCGGAGTGTTGGCAAGGGATAAATCGGGGCCAAATCAGTGAGGATGTTTCAAATATACAATAATATCATGATGTTATTTTTATTATTAGATTCTGGCACGCCGCTTGCCTTAGGGAGAGTACCAACACGAAAAAAACCATTAGGAGGTTTTTACCATGAAGAAGACTTTTTTGACTCTCGCACTGGTCGCGGCCGTCGCCCTGGTTTCCGCCAACGCCATGGCCTGGGGCATGCACGGATGGAACGGAAACGGTTATGGTTACGGCATGCAGGCCAACAACCAGGTTGACTCCAAGGCCTACCAGGACTTCCTGAACTCCACCGCCGACCTGCGCGCCTCGATCAGCGCGGACAGGGCCGAAGTGGCGGCGCTCATGGCCGGCCAGAACCCGGACGCCAAGCAGGTGCGCGCCCTGACCGAGCGCATCAACAAGAACATCACCGCGCTCAATGAAAAGGCCGCTGCTGCGGGCCTGCCCGGACAGGGCTACATGGGACGGGGCTACATGGGACGCGGCATGATGCGCGGCGGCCACGGCATGATGGGCTTCAACGGCAACGGCCCCGGCTTCAACTGCCCCGCCTGGTAGACGCGAAGAAGGCATGAATTTGGCGGGAGGGACGCGCTCCCTCCCGCCGAAACCACTCATCCGGGAGAAATCATGTTCAATTGCAACTGGGGATTCATGCACGGCTTCGGCGGAGGTTGGGGAATGGGCGGCTTCGGCTTCGGTTCCCTCTTCAACCTGCTCCTCATCGGCGTCCTCGTGTACCTCGCCTACCGGTTCCTTCAAAGGTCGCCACGCTGCGACGCGCGGCGCGACAGAAGGGACTCCATGGAGATCCTCGAACGCCGGTACGCCAACGGCGACATCAGCACCGAGGAATTCCACAGGATGCGGGCGATCCTGAAGGAGGAATAGGCGGCCCTCCCGCCTTCTCCCCGGCGCGGCTTTACCCTTTCGGGCAAGGCCCGCTCTTGTTTCAAGCCCCGGACCGGACCCGCCCGACGCCCCTTCCCGCGCGGCGGGCCCTCTTCGCGCCGATCGTCCCCCCGAGCCCCGCGCACGGCTCCGGGGCGTTTCCCGTTTCCGGGCGACGCCGAGGCCCGGAAACGGCGCGCCAGAAAAGCCGCCCGGTGCCAAAAGGAGAACCTCGGCAAAGGGCTTGCCTAAGTTCAGGGAATCTGGGTACGCTGAGGCACACCTAATTACGCGCGGAGAGGTCATGCTCATCACCAAATTCGCCATTCCGGAAGTTATCTTCGGCAACGGCAGCATAAAATACCTTGCGCCTTGCGCCCGCCGACTCGGGGCCAAGCGCGTCCTGCTGGTCAGCGACCCCGGGGTCGAAAAGGCGGGCTGGGTCGAGGTCGTCATGGACCTGCTCCGCAAGGACGCCATCGAATGCGTCTACTTCAACGAGGTCAGCTCCAACCCCCGCGACGTGCAGGTGCACAAGGGCGCCGAGCTGTACATGGAGAACGGGGCCGACGTCATCGTCGGCATCGGCGGGGGCAGCCCCATCGACGCGGCCAAGGGAATCTCCACCATCGTGGGCAACGGCGGCAAGATCAGGGACTACGAGGGCGCCAACAAGATCATGCGCCCCCTCCCCCCGATGATCTTCATCCCCTCCACAGCGGGCAGCGGCTCGGACGTCTCCCAGTTCTGCATCATCACCGACATCGAACGGCAGGTGAAGATGTCCATCATCAGCCGCTCGCTGGTGCCCAACCTGTCCATCATCGACCCCATGCTCCTGGCGACCAAGAGCCGGGAACTGATCGCCGCCTCGGCCGTGGACGCCCTGGCCCACGCCGTGGAATCCTACGTCTCCAGGATGGCGTCGCCCTTCTCCGAGCCGCAGTCCATGCAGGCCATCCAGCTGTTCATGGAGAACATCCGGGAGGCCGTGGACTCGAAGTCCCCGGAGGCCCTCAAGAACCTGAGCATCGCCAGCACGGCGGCGGGCATGGCCTTCAGCAACGCGGGCCTGGGCATCGCCCACTCCCTGGCCCACTCCATCGGCGGACGGTTCGACGTGCTGCACGGCATGGTCCACCCCGTGCTGCTGCCTTCGGTCATGCGCTTCAACCTCACGTCCAGACCGAAAAAGCTGGCCCAGGTGGGCTTCCAGATAACCGGAATACAATGCAAGTCGGAGGAGAAGCAGGCCATGAAGGGCATCGAGTACCTCGAACGGCTCTTCCTGGAACTGGGGGCGACGTGCCGTCTGAACGACATCCTGCCCGACGACAGTGAACTCGAACTGCTCTGCCACAAGGCCCTGCCCGACGCCTGTACCCTGACCAACCCCCGCGAGGCGACCTGCGAGGACCTGATGAGCATATGCGAGGCTGCATGGTGAGTACTGCAAAAACGACACTCGAAGACCTCATGGGCATTGAGCACAGCAAGCTCAACTTCTTTCAGGAACTGCGCCAGAGCATCGAAAAGCTGACGGCCAGCCACCGCGAATCCGAGGACCAGCGCCTCGAGATCGCGGCCATCCTCGAAGGCATCACCGACGTCATGATGGTCCTGTCCGAGAACCTCGAGATCATCTCGGTGAACCACGTCTTCCTGGAGCTTTTCCCGGGCATCAACCCCATCGGCCGGTACTGCTACGAGGTGTTCCGGAACACCGACTACCCGTGCCACGAATGCCCGGCCTTCCGGTCGCTGAGCACCGACGCGGTCTGCCGGGAAACCGCCATCTTCCGCATCGGCGGGCGCAACCGGCAGTTCCAGATGGTCGCTGCCCCCCTCAAGAACCCCCACCTGCCCCAGCATCGCGTGCTCATCTTCAAGCGGGACGTGACCCTGGAAAAGGAATACCAGGCCAAGTTCTACCAGGCCGAAAAGATGGCCACCACCGGCATGCTCGCCGCGGGCGTGGCCCACGAGGTCAACAATCCGCTGACCGCCGTGGCGGGCTTCGCGGAAGGCATCAAGCGCCGCCTTCCCCGGCTGGAAGATGTCGTGGACGACGACCTCTACGAGGATTTCAAGGAATACACGGACACGATCCTCAAGGAGTGCTCGCGCTGCCAGAAGATCGTCCAGACCCTCCTGACCTTCAGCAGGCCCATGGTGGCCGATTTCACCCAGGTCAGCGTCAACCGCGTGGTCAAGGACACCATCCGCATCCTCCAGCACCACTTCAAGAGCCACCCGAGGCTCAAGGTGTCCATGTCCCTGGCGGAAGTCCTGCCCATGATCTACGGCGACGAGGCCCAGCTGAAGCAGGTCGCCCTGAACCTCCTGACCAACGCGGTGGACGCCATCGGGGAGGAGGGGGAACTGTGCATATCCACGACCCTCTACGAGGGCGGCGTGCGCATGTCGGTCAGCGACACCGGCTGCGGCATCCCGGAAAAGGACCGGGACAAGCTTTTCGAGCCGTTCTTCACCACCAAACCCGTGGGCAAGGGCATCGGCATCGGGCTGGCCACCTGCTACCACATCGTCCAGGACCACGGCGGCGAAATCACCTTCAACAGCGAGCTGGGCACCGGGACGTGCTTCTCGGTCACCCTGCCCATCGGTAAACGAGGCCGACATGGCTAACGCCTACAAGGTCCTGGTCATAGACGACGAGGAATCGATACTCAGACTGCTCCAGCACGAACTGAGCACCGAGGAGCGCATCGTGGACACGGCGCCCTCGGCCGCCATCGGGCTGGAGAAATTTTCCAAGG
The DNA here is from genome assembly GCF_041414475.1 of Pseudodesulfovibrio karagichevae. NCBI lineage: Bacteria > Pseudomonadati > Thermodesulfobacteriota > Desulfovibrionia > Desulfovibrionales > Desulfovibrionaceae > Pseudodesulfovibrio > Pseudodesulfovibrio karagichevae. The sequence goes on along the minus strand of NZ_JBGLYH010000008.1, from coordinate 70,966 downwards.
GCCACTACGACGTCGTGGTCTCGGACATCCGCCTGCCGGACGGCGACGGCCTGGACATGCTCGTGCAGTTCAAGACCGCCTATCCCGACATCGAGGTGGTTCTGATCACCGGACACGGCAACATCGACAACGCGGTCGAGGCCATGCGCATCGGGGCCTACGACTACCTGACCAAGCCCTTCCATCTCGACCGGGTGGAGCTGGTCATCGAACGGGCCTACCAGCGGGTCTGCCTCCAGCGCGAGAACCGCAGCTTCCGGCACTCCAACCAGACCGTGGCCGCCTCCTCCAAGCTGGTGGGCAACTCCGCGCCCATCAAACAGATAAAATATCTCATAGGCCGGGTCGCCCCCACGGACGTGGCCGTGCTGATCACCGGCGAGAGCGGCGTGGGCAAGGACGTGGTGGCCCACACCATACAGGAGCAGAGCGAGCGCAACGAGCGGCCGTTCATCGTCAAGAACTGCGCCACCCTGCAAAAGGAGCTCATGCGCAGCGAGCTGTTCGGGCACACGCGCGGCTCCTTCACCGGGGCCACGGACAACCGCGACGGGCTGATGACCTACGCCGACACCGGCACCCTCTTCCTGGACGAGATCGGCGAGCTGCCGCTCGAGGTCCAGGGCGGGCTGCTCCGGGTGCTGGAGGCCAAGATGTACCGCCGCATGGGCGAAAAGAACGAGCGCCACGTGGACATCCGCTTCCTGTTCGCCACCAGCCGGAACCTGGCCGAGGAGGTCGAGGCGGGGCGGTTCAACGAGGCCCTGTATCACCGCATCAACGTCTTCAACATTTCGGTCCCCCCGCTGTGCGAGCGCAAGGAGGACATCCCGCTGCTGGTGGAGCACTTCCTCGGCCGCATGAGCATCGCCATGCGGCGGGAGCGGCTGACCATCACCGACAAGGCCGTGCAGTGCCTGACCAACTACGACTGGCCCGGCAACATCCGCGAGCTGCGCAACGTGCTCGAGCGGAGCATCATCCTGGCGGAGGGGGGCGTGATCACCAACCAGGCCCTGCCGCGGGAGCTGGTCGAGCATGCGGCGGACCAGGGCGGCACCGTCTTTTCCCTGGAGGAGCTGGAGCGCGAGCACATCCAGCGCGCCCTCCAGTTCTACGACGGCAACCGGCTCCAGGCGGCCAAGGCCCTGGGCATAGGCCGAAAGACCCTGTATCGGAAGATCGAGAAGTTCGGACTGGGCTAGCCCCCTCCATCTCGGATCATACTATATTATACTATGCCGCCCCCATGGAAACCCGTTACGATAACGGGTTTTTTATATCGACACATGCCATGATATTGTGACCCATTTACCCCTTTTCCATGTATCAGAACGACACACATTATAACGTCTCAAGATAACAGGGTTTAGCGGGCGATCGCGCACTCGCGGGGTCACGCTGACCCAAACGTGAAGGGCGAAGGGTCACAAAGGCCCACTCGGCGAAATCCACACAACACATTATAATGCTTATCATAATACAATTGGTCCGATCCTTGCTCAAGGGGAGACTGTCACGACGATGTGGCAGGCACTTGTCCCCGAGTTCAGTCACCCTCAACCACAAGGACGGAACATTATGGCAGTCACCGAACAAGTTAACGGCTTTTTCATTCCCAGCGTGACCCTTATCGGCATCGGCGCCCACAAGGAGATCCCGGCCAAGATCAAAGCCCTGGGCAGCAAAAAACCTCTGCTCGTTACTGACAAAGGCATCACCGCCTGCGGCATCACCCAGCAGATCGTCGACCTGCTCAAGAGCCACAAGATGAACTGCGTGGTCTACGATGAGACCATCCCCAACCCCACCGACAAGAACGTCCACGACGGCGTGAAGGTCTACAAGGACAACAAGTGTGACTCCCTGATCACCCTGGGCGGCGGCTCCTCCCACGACTGCGGCAAGGGCATCGGCCTGGTCGTGGCCAACGGCGGCAAGATCCACGACTACGAAGGCGTGGACAAGTCCACCAACCCCATGCCCCCGTACATCGCCGTGAACACCACCGCCGGCACCGCTTCCGAGATGACCCGCTTCTGCATCATCACCGACACCTCCCGCAAGGTGAAGATGGCCATCGTCGACTGGCGCGTCACCCCGGGCATCGCCCTGGACGACCCGCTGCTGATGATGGGCATGCCCCCGGCGCTGACCGCCGCCACCGGCATGGACGCCCTGACCCACGCCGTCGAAGCCTATGTTTCCACCATCGCCACCCCGATGACCGACGCCTGCGCCGAGAAGGCCATCCGCCTCGTCTTCAAGTTCCTGCGCCGCGCGGTTGCCAACGGACAGGATATTGAAGCCCGCGAAGGCATGTGCTACGCCCAGTACCTGGCTGGCATGGCCTTCAACAATGCCAGCCTCGGCCACGTCCACGCCATGGCCCACCAGCTGGGCGGCTTCTACGATCTGCCGCACGGCGAGTGCAACGCGATCCTGCTGCCCCACGTGGAGAAGTTCAACCTCATCGCCCGCGTCGAGCGGTTCGCCGAAATGGCCGAGATGATGGACCAGAACATCGAAGGCATGAGCAAGCGCAACGCCGCGGAACTGTGCCTGGAAGCCATCAAGCAGCTGTCCACCGACGTCGGCATCCCCGCCGGCCTGGTCGAGCTGGGCAAGCGTTACGGCAAGGACGTCAAGGTCGAAGACATCAAGACCATGACCGAAAACGCCCAGAAGGACGCGTGCGGCCTGACCAACCCCCGCTGCCCCAAGGACATGGATGTCATGGCCATTTACGAAGCAGCTATGTAGGTCCTCCCTTCCGATGGGGGTGGGGCTCCGACCCTGCCCCTGTTCGGAAGACATTTCGACAAACGGGCGGCATCAGTGCCGCCCGTTTGCAAACAAAACGGAGATTCGTGTCCATGACATCCAGCCCGAAAGCCTTTGATTCAGATTTCATCAACGAGGTGCAGCGGGAAAGCGAGCAGAACCTCGCCCTGTGCTACCAATGCGGCAACTGCACCGCCGGGTGCCCGGTTTCCTTCGCCTACGACTATCCGGTCAACCAGATCATGCGCCTGGTCCAGGCCGGCCGGAGACAGGAAGCCCTGTCCTCCCACGCCATCTGGCTGTGTTCCTCCTGCGAAACCTGCACCACCCGCTGTCCCAACGACATCGACGTGGCCAGGATCATGGACGTGCTGCGCCACATGGCGCGCCGGGAAAACATCGTCAGCGAAAAGGCTGTCGGCGCCTTCTGGAAAGCCTTCCTGGAGTCCGTGGAAAAACACGGCCGGGTCTTCGAACTCGGCCTGATGGCCAACTACGTGAGCAAGACGGGCCGGATGTTCACCGACGTGGACCTGGCGCCCATGGCCCTGCGCAAGGGCAAGCTGGGCCTGAAGGCGCACGACATCAAGAAAATAGCTGAAATCCGTGGGATCTTCGACCGCTATCGGGAGCAAAAACAATGAGTCTGAGTTACGCGTATTATCCGGGATGCTCGGGACTCGGCACCTCGCTCGAGTACGACACCTCCACCCGCGCCCTGTGCCGCAGCCTCGGTATCGAGCTGGTGGAAATCCCCGACTGGAGCTGCTGCGGGTCCACCCCGGCCCACGCCGTCGACCACCTGCTGTCCGCCTGCCTGGTGGGCCGCAACCTGGGCATCGCCGACGACATGGCCGAGGAGCGCAAGCTGGACGGCATCATCACGCCCTGCCCCAGCTGCCTGAAGAATCTCAAGACCACCCAGCACCGGTTGGCCGATCCCGAATTCCACCGCAAGGTGGAACTGGTGGTGGGACGGTCCCTGCGCGCCGACCTGCCGATCAAATCCGTGCTCCAGGTGGTGGTCGAGGACCTCGGCATCCAGGCCCTGGCCAAGCTGGTCAAGGAGCCGCTCAAGGGCATGAAGGTGGTCCCCTACTACGGCTGCATCATGGTCCGCCCACCGCAGATCATGCAGTTCGACGACGTGGACAATCCCATGGCCCTGGACAACCTGTTGACGGAGCTGGGAGCCGAGGTGCTGCCCTTCGCCCTGAAGACCGACTGTTGCGGCGCGTCCCTGGGGACCACCCGCCAGGACGTCATCGCCAGACTTTCCGGACGCATCCTGGACGCGGCCGAGGAGGCCGGGGCCGACGCCATCGTCACGGCCTGCCCCCTGTGCCAGCTGAACCTGGACATGCGCCAGTCTCAGATCAACAAAGCCAATCACAGCGGGCACAACATGCCCGTCTTCTATTATTCGCAACTTGCCGGCCTTGCCGCCGGGCAGGGCGAAACGAGCACCATGCTGGACAAGCTTTGCGTCAGTCCGCGCCCCCTGCTCGCCGCCCTGGCCGGGCACACCGGAGAGGGGGCCTAATGAATATCGGAGTCTTTGTCTGCCACTGCGGCAGCAACATCGCCGGAACCGTGGATACCGAAGCCGTGGCCAAGGCGGCCCTGAACTTCCGGGAAGTGGTCTATGCGACGGACACCATGTACGCCTGTTCCGAACCGGGACAGGCGGGCATCGTGGACGCCATCAGGGACTACGACCTGGACGGCGTGGTGGTGGCCTCCTGCACCCCGCGCATGCACGAGGCGACCTTCCGGCGCACCCTGGAGCGAGCGGGCCTGAACAAGTACATGTTCGAAATGGCCAACATCCGGGAGCACGTCTCCTGGATCGGCAAGGACAAGGAGGCCAACACCTGCAAGGCCGAGGAACTGGTCCACATGGCCGTCGAGAAGCTGCGCCGCAACGACTACCTGCAGGCCGGCGAGTTCGAGATCAACAAGCGGGTCATGGTCATCGGCGGCGGCGTGGCCGGCATCCAGGCCGCCCTGGACTGCGCCGACGGCGGGCTCGAAGTGATCCTGGTGGAGCGCGAGCCGAGCATCGGCGGCAAGATGTCCAAGCTCGACAAGACCTTCCCCACCGTGGACTGTTCCAGCTGCATCCTGGGCCCCAAGATGGTGGACGTGGCCCAGCATCCCAACATCACCCTGTACACCCTGTCCGAGGTGGACTCGGTCAAGGGGTTCGTGGGCAACTTCGACGTCACCGTGCGCCGCAAGGCCGCCTACGTGGATTGGGACGCCTGCACCGGCTGCGGCGAATGCACCACCAAGTGTCCGAGCAAGAAGACTCCGGACCGGTTCAACGAATTCATCGGCACGACCACGGCCATCAACATCCCCTTCCCCCAGGCCATCCCCAAGAAGGCGAGCATCAACGCGGACGCCTGCATGATGCTGACCAAGGGCAAGTGCGGCGTCTGCGCCAAGGTCTGCCCCACCGAGGCTATCCGCTTCGACCAACAGGACGAACTCGTCACCGAGCAGGTGGGCGCGATCATCGCGGCCACGGGCTACGACCTGTTCGACTTCACCAAGTACGGCGAATACGGCGGCGGCCGTTACCCGGACGTGATCACGTCCATGCAGTACGAGCGGTTGCTGTCCGCCTCCGGCCCCACCGAAGGGCACATAAAGAGGCCGTCCGACGGCGCCGAGCCCAAGGACATCGTCTTCATCCAGTGCGTGGGCTCCCGCGACAAGTCCATCGGCCGCCCCTACTGTTCCGGCTTCTGCTGCATGTACACGGCCAAGCAGACCATCCTGACCAAGGACCACATGCCCGACTCCCAGTCCTACGTCTTCTACATGGACATCCGCGCCCCGGGAAAGAACTACGACGAGTTCACCCGGCGGGCCATGGAGGAGTACGGCGCCCGGTACATCCGGGGCAGGGTTTCCGCCATCCAGCCCAAGGGCGGCCGCTACCTGGTCAAGGGCGCGGACACGCTGCTGGGCCAGCAGGTGGAGATCGAGGCCGACCTGGTCGTTCTCGCCGTGGGAGCCGAGGCCGCCAAGGGCGCGGGCGAACTGGCCGAGAAGCTGCGCATCTCCTACGACCCCTACGGGTTCTTCCTGGAGGGCCACCCCAAACTCAAGCCCGTCGAGACCAACACCGCGGGCATCTACCTGGCGGGGTCCTGCCAGGGTCCCAAGGACATCCCGTCCTCGGTGGCCCAGGGCGACGCGGCCGCGGCCAAGGTCCTGGCCCTGTTCTCCAAGGACAAGCTGGCCAGCGATCCCCAGGTTTCGGGCGTCAAGCTGGTGCGCTGCATCGGCTGCGGCAAGTGCGAATCGGTCTGCCCCTTCGGGGCCATCGAGATGATCGACTTCCGCGGCATGACCAAGGCCTCGGTCATCGAGACCGTGTGCCAGGGCTGCGGCGTGTGCACGGCCGCCTGCCCGCAGGGAGCCATCCAGCTCAGCCACTTCACCGACAACCAGATACTCGCCGAGGTGAACACCTTATGTCTGTAAAAGAAGGAAAGGAACTGCGCATCATCGGATTCCTTTGCAACTGGTGCTCCTACGCGGGCGCCGACACCGCAGGCGTGGGCCGGTTCGCCCAGCCCACCGACCTGCGCATCGTCAGGCTGCCCTGCACCGGGCGCATCAACCCGCTGTTCATCGTCCGCGCGTTCATGAACGGCGCCGACGGCGTGCTCGTCTCCGGCTGCCACCCCCGGGATTGCCACTACTCCGAAGGCAATTTCTACGCCCGCAGACGGCTCGAGGTCCTCAAGGCCCTGTTGCCCGTCATCGGCGTCGATCCCGGCCGCTTCGAATACACCTGGGTCTCGGCCTCCGAGGGTCAGCGTTGGCGGTCGGTGGTCACCACCTTCACCGAACAGGTGCACGCGCTGGGCCCGATGCCCGGCTTCAAGTCCGGGACCAGCCTGGAAAAGTGCCTGTGCCACATGGACCAATCCCAGGTTCTTTAAAGGAGTCCCGCAATGGCATCATCCATAGATGATTTGAAATCCGCGATAAAGAAGGCGCTGCCCGACCTCGACATGGTCATTGCCTGGGCGGCCGGGCCCGACCCGCTGAGCCACACGCCGCTGTTCATCACCGACGAGGCGGACGTCGAGCGCATCGAGTGGGACCCGCGCTGTTCCCAGAACCTGGCGGGCTACCTGCCCGGCCTGCGTGGCAAGAAGGTCGGCATCGTGGTCAAGGGCTGCGACGCCCGGTCCCTGGTCGAACTGCTCCAGGAAAAGCTCATCGACCGCGAGGACGTGACCATCTTCGGCCTCCACTGTACCGGGGCCGTGGACGCCCGTCCGGTGCGCAAGGCCCTGGGGTCGACCCGAGGCCTGGAATTCGTGGTCGTCGACGGCAAAGCCGCCCGGTTCACCGTGGACGGAGAGGCCAAGACCCTTCCCCTGGCCGAGGCGCTCCAGAAGAAGTGCTTCACCTGCGTCGGGGCCGACGCCGAGGTCTGTGACCACTTCATCGGCGAGCACGGCCAGCCCCCCCAGGTGACCGAGATTCCGGCCACGACCCTGGAGGAGCTGGAGGCCATGAGCATGGAGGAGCGTCTGCATTTCTGGGAAGACCAGATGAGCCGCTGTATCCGCTGCTACGCCTGCCGCTCCGCGTGCCCCCTGTGCGTCTGCCAGGACCACTGCGCGGCCCAGAGCCGCGAGCCCCACTGGGTGGACCAGACCGACCATCCCCGGGAAAAGCTCATGTTCCAGGCCATCCACGCCCTGCACACGGCCGGACGCTGCACCGAATGCGGCGAATGCGAACGGGCCTGCCCCATGGGGCTGCCCATCATGACCCTGAAGCAGGCCCTCAACCGCAGCATCCAGAATCTCTTCGACTACCGGGCCGGGACCGATCCGGACCAGGCCCCGCCCCTGTTCGAGTTCCGTGAAGAGGAGAAAAACATCAAGGAGAGGGATTGGTAATGCTCACCGCACGATATATCGCAAACGACAAGCTCCTGCCCTGGCTTCTGTCCCTGACCGAGACGCGGCAGGTGCTGGCCCCGGTGCAGGTGGGCGGACAGACCCTTTTCGCCCCCCTCGGCGAGGACAGCCGACTGGATCTGAAGGGACTGGCCGACGCCTCGGCCAAGGCCGCCCTGCTCCCCCGGTGCGAACCCCTGTTCGAATTCCACTACTCCAAGAGCGAGGGCATACCGTCCAGGACCGAGCTCGAGGTGCGCGAGACCCTGCCCGCCCAGGAGACCTTCCTGTTCGGCGCGCGGCCCTGCGACGCCAAGGGCTTCACCGTGTTCGACCGCGTCTACGACGCCGGAACGCGACGGGACATCTACTACTGCACCCGCCGGGACAAGACCCTGGTGGCGGTGCTGGCCTGCACCGAGCCCGCGGACACCTGCTTCTGCAACCGCGTGGGCGGCGGCCCCGGCGACACGGACGGCGCGGACATGCTGTTCACGCCCGTGGACGGCGGCTACGTGATCGAGCCCGTGACCGAACGGGGCGAGGCGTTTCTGGCGGGACAACCCCTGGTGGAGGCCGAAGACCGCAAGGAAGAGGCCCGCAAGGTCCGCGAGGCCGTGAGCGAGGCCATGCCCGGCGGCGAGTCCCTGGGCGGTGCCCAGGGCGAGGTGCTCAAGCTCTTCGACGACAAGGAGTTCTGGGGAGGGGTCGCGGCCAAGTGCCTGAGCTGCGGAGCGTGCAGCTACCTCTGTCCGACCTGCTACTGCTTCAACATGACCGATGAGACCAACGGCGATGACGGCGTGCGGGTACGCACCTGGGACAACTGCATGTCCTTCCAGTTCACCCTGGAGGGCAGCGGCCACAACCCGCGCGACGGGAAGGCCCAGCGCATGCGCAACCGGATCGGCCACAAGTTCAGCTACTACCCCGAACTGCACGACGGCAACCTTGCCTGCGTGGGATGCGGCCGGTGCATCGTGCATTGCCCCGTGTCCATGGACGTCCGGGCTATCGTCGCCCAAGCGCGAGCCTGCGCCTTGGCCAAAGAGGAACACGCCAATGACTAGTACCGACGCAACCAATCTGTATCTTCCCGACATGGCCACCATCCAGGAGGTGATCCAGGAGACGCCCAACATCAAGACGTTCCGCATCACGCTCAACAATCCGGACGCCATGCGGAACTTCCGGTTCGAGCCGGGCCAGGTGGGGCAGCTGTCCGTGTTCGGCGTGGGCGAATCCACTTTCGTCATCAACTCCTCCCCCACCCGCATGGACTACCTGCAGTTCAGCGTCATGCGCGTGGGCGAGCTGACCGAGAAGCTGCACAAGCTGCGCCCCGGCGACCAGGTAGGCGTGCGCGCCCCCCTGGGCAACTGTTTTCCCTACAAGGAGATGAAGGGCAAGGACATCGTCTTCGTCGGCGGCGGCATCGGCATGGCCCCGCTACGGACCCTGCTCCTGTACATGCTCGACAACCGCGCGGACTACGGCAACATCTCGCTGCTCTACGGCGCGCGCAGCCCCTCGGACATGGCCTTCAGCTACGAGCTGCCCGACTGGCTCGGCCGCGAGGACATGACCACCGAGCTGACCGTGGACAACGGCACCCCGGACTGGAAGCACCACGTGGGGCTGATCCCCAACGTGCTCAAGGAGATGGCCCCCTCGGCCGAGAACGCCTTCGCCGTGACCTGCGGCCCGCCGATCATGATCAAGTTCACCATCGAGGCCCTGCATACCCTGGGCTTCAAGGACGAGCAGATCATCACGACCCTGGAAAAACGGATGAAGTGCGGAGTGGGCATCTGCGGCCGGTGCAACATCGGCACCAAGTACGTCTGCAAGGACGGCCCGGTCTTCACCAATGCGCAGCTCAAGGAATTGCCGAACGAATTATAGACACCTCATCACCTTAGCCTCCGTGGTCCGGGGCGGCGGTTGCCGCCGTCCCCGGACCACACCCCCGGCACGCCTCGGGAACCCAAAGGGCGCACCCAGTCAAGCGAGAGGAGAAGCAAGGATGTACGACGACGACACGCTGGTGGAAGGATGGATGGGACAGGGCTGGACCCCCGGTTCCGGGAACGGCGATGGAGCCGAAGACCTGACGCAGAAGGAATGCGCATTCCTCAGTTTGCCGCCGGAACTCTTTTTTGCTTCGGAATTGTTCCAGGGACAGTACGTACGGCGCCGGACCTACGTGCGCGACTATCCCATTCAGTCGACCTGCGCGCACCGCACCCTCCGCTACACGGGCGTGCGGCTCGACCAGTTCGACCAGGACGTCTTTCTGGCCTGCGCGGCCAGGTTTCCCCGGCAGAAGTCCTCGGCTCCCTGCGCCCGTAAAATGGACCTCAGGGGTCTGGCAAGGGAAGTGCTCAAAAAGGCGGGGACTGTGGACCGGCGCCGGGTGGCCGAATCGCTGCGCAGGCTGGAATCGGGCCGCATCAAGATCCGCGACGGGCGGTTCACCTGCTACCTGCAGCCCATTCAGAAGGCCCTGTTCGACGACAAGGCCGGGTATTGTCTCATCGAGTTGAATCCGGAGATACTCCGTTCGCTGCAATGCGTGGACAACCTCCAGGGGTTTGTCCAGGAGCGTTTCCGTTTGCCCAAGGTCTCCATGGACCGCTGGCTGCATGGGGTCATGCACTACAGCGACCATATCTGCATTCCCTTTGCGGGACTCCCCGCCCTCTCGGGCAATGCCAATGCCGTCCCGGTCCTGGTGGCGGAATCCCTGGATCGCCTGAGCGCATCGGTAAAGCTCTACCGGTTGCGCCTGGGCGAAGGCGGGCTCGAGATCAGCCGGAATGCCCGAGGGAACGGGGAGGGGCGATGCCTGGTCTAGTTGATGGCACCGTCCCGGTAATTATAGAGCAGCCGGTCCGCCTGGGGGGCGTGCTCGTAGTCGGCCCACTTGTAGTCGGTCTGGCTCATCAGCCACTGGATGACTTCACCCTGGCTGGACGGGGTTCCGGGATATTCAACGACCTTGGAGATGTTCTCGCCGAACACGTTGATTTCGATAGCTATCTTCATATTTACTCCGGTTGTTTTCACGCCCCCGGCCCAGGCGGTGTTCCTACACGACCAGCCTGCGGCCCGGCGTTTTAACTGTTGTGTGGGGCCGGCGGCAGGCGGCTGCCATTGCCATTGTCCGCTGCCTGTCGTTGGCCCGCTGACACCGGTAACACGGTGTCCACAGGTCCGGCGTAACGCAGGTCCGAAAGGGCGTCAAATCCAAAATGTTTGTGAAATTTGTCTCAAAATCTGAGAATATTCAATTTTAACAAATGGTTATCGTGCATTTTTTCTTTTTAGAAAGTGCAAAAAAAATTCAAATTTATTTTTGTATTACATTTTTGGAGCCAGGTCAATAGTCAAGTAACAGCCAAAGGAGTCCTGGGCATGAAAGTAGTTCCGGTTGAAAGCGCAGTGGGCATGGTGCTCTGTCACGACATGACGCGCATCGTCCCGGACGAGTACAAGGGGCCGGCCTTCCGCAAGGGCCACGTGGTCACCGAAAGCGACATCCCCGCCCTGCTGCGCATCGGCAAGGAGCACGTCTACGTCCTGGACATGCCCCCGGGCACGATCCACGAGGACGAGGCCGCCATGCGCATCGCCAAAGCCGCCGCCGGTCCCGGGCTGACCCTGACCCCGGTGTGCGAGGGCCGCGTGAACATGACCGCCGCCCCCGGCCTGCTCGACGTCAACGTCGAAGCCCTCTACGAGATCAACTCCATCGAGGAGGTCGTGCTGGCGACCATGCACAAGGGCACGGCCTTCACCGCTCCGCGCGACGTGGCCGGGACCCGCGTGGTGCCGCTCGTCGTGGACGAGGCCAGGATCGAGCGCGTGGAGACCATCTGCGCCGCCAACTACCCGGTCATCCAGGTCCGCCCCCTGCAACGCAAGTCCGTCGGCATCGTGACCACCGGCAGCGAGATCTTCCACGGCCGCATACAGGACGAGTTCGGCCCGGTCCTCGAAAGAAAGCTCGACCTCCTGGGGTCCAGGACCATGGGCCAGACGTTCGTCGGCGACGAGGTCAAGGCGACCCGCGACGCCATACTCCAATTCGTGGTCGACGGCGCGGACATGGTCATGGTCACCGGGGGCATGTCCGTGGACCCGGACGACCAGACCCCGGCGGGCATCCGGGCCACCGGGGCCGACGTGGTGACCTACGGTTCGCCGACCTTCCCCGGGGCCATGTTCCTCCTCGCCTACCTCGGCGACGTGCCCATCCTGGGGCTGCCCGGCTGCGTCATGTATTACCGCGCCTCGATCTTCGACCTGGTCGTTCCCAGACTGCTGGCCGGCGAGAGGGTCTCCCGCTCCGACATCATTTCCATGGGACACGGCGGCTTCTGCGCCGGATGCGATACTTGCCGCTATCCGCTCTGTTCCTTCGGCAAACACGACTGATTGGACTCGGCTCCGATCGCAACCCGGACAGAGGATTAAAACCCCCATGAAAAAGATACTGACGGTAAACGGCGTCAGCCGGATGGTGGTGGCCAAACCCACCGACCTCCTGGCCGACGTGCTGCGTAAAAGCCTCGGATTGACCAGCGTCAAGATCGGTTGCGGCCAGGGCCAGTGCGGCTCCTGCAGCGTCATCCTCGACGGCAAGCTGATCCGCTCGTGCACGCGCAGGATGGGCCGCGTTTCCGAAGGGGCCTCGATCACCACCCTGGAGGGCATCGGCACCCCCGGCAACCTGCACCCCATCCAGAAAGCCTGGATGGCATACGGCGGCGCGCAGTGCGGCTTCTGCACGCCCGGCTTCATCGTGTCCACCCACGCCTTGCTCGGGACCAACCCGAACCCGACGCGCACGGAAGTCCGCGACTGGTTCCAGAAATACCGCAACGTCTGCCGCTGCACCGGCTACAAGCCCCTGGTGGACGCCGTCATGGCCGCCGCCGAGGTCATGCGCGGCGACGCCCCCATGGAGCGGCTGGAGTTCAAGATCCCCGAGGACGGGCGCATCTGGGGCACCAAGTATCCGCGTCCCTCGGCCGTGGCCAAGGTCACCGGCACCTGGGACTTCGGCGCGGACATCGGGCTCAAGCTGCCCGACGACACCCTGCACTGCGCCCTGGTCCAAGCCGAGGTCTCCCACGCCAACATCAAGTCCATCGACGTGACCGAGGCCGAGAAGATGCCTGGCGTGTACAAGGTCGTCACCCACAGGGACATCAAGGGCAAGAACCGCATCACCGGCCTGATCACCTTCCCGACCAACAAGGGCGACGGCTGGGACCGTCCCATCCTGTGCGACGAGAAGGTCTTCCAGTTCGGCGACGCCATCGCCATCGTCTGCGCCGACACCGAGGACCACGCGCACGACGCCGTGGCCAAGGTCAAGGTGGGGCTGGAGCAGCTGCCCGAATACATGAGCGCCCCGGCGGCCATGGCCGACGACGCCATCGAGATCCATCCCGGCACCCCCAACGTCTACTACACCCAGAAGGTGGCCAAGGGCGAAGATACCAAGCCCATCTTCGATGCGGCCGACGTGGTCATCGAGGGCGACTACTACACCCAGCGCCAGCCGCACATGCCCATCGAGCCGGACGTCGGGTTCGCCTACACCGACGAGGACGGCAAGCTGTTCATCCACTCCAAGTCCATCGCCGTGCACCTGCACATGCATATGATAGCCCCCGGACTGGGCGTGGAGCCCGAGAACATGGTCCTGGTCCAGAACCCCACGGGCGGCACCTTCGGCTACAAGTTCTCGCCCACCATGGAGGCGCTGGTCGGCGCGGCCACCCTGGCCACCGGAAGGCCGACGTTCCTGCGCTACAACTGGTACCAGCAGCAGACCTACACCGGCAAACGCTCCCCGCAGTTCACCACCGTGCGCCTGGCCGCCACCAAGGACGGCAAGCTGCTCGGCCTGGAATCCGACTGGACCGTGGACCACGGCCCCTACTCCGAGTTCGGCGACCTGCTGACCCTGCGCGGGGCCCAGTTCATCGGCGCGGGCTACGACATCCCGGCCATCCGGGGCGAGGGCCGCACCGTCTGCACCAACCACTGCTGGGGCGCGGCCTTCCGGGGCTACGGCGGGCCCGAGGCGGAATTCCCGTCCGAGGTGCTGATGGACGAACTGGCCGAAAAGCTGGGCATGGACCCGCTGGAGCTGCGCTGCAGGAACGTCTACCGCGAGGGTTCCACCACGCCCACGGGCCAGGACCCCGAGGTCTATTCCCTGCCCCAGATGCTCGACATCACCCGGCCCAAGTATGAAGAGGCCAAGAGGCGGGCCGCCGCCGACTCCACCGCCGAGGTCAAGCGCGGCGTGGGCCTGGCGCTCGGCATCTACGGCTCCGGCCTGGACGGCCCGGACACCGCCGAGGTGGATTCCGAGCTCAACGCGGACGGCTCCGTGACCATCTACTCCTGCTGGGGCGACCATGGCCAAGGGGCCGACATGGGCACCCTGGGCACGGCCCACGAGGCCCTGCGCCCGCTGAATCTCGCCCCCGACCGGATCCGCCTGGTCATGGGCGACACCAGCCTGGCGCCCAACGCGGGCCCGGCCGGCGGCAGCCGCTCCCAGGTCATGGTCGGCGGGGCCACCAAGAACGCCTGCGAACAGCTGGTCGCGGCCATGCGCAAGCCCGACGGCTCCTTCCGCACCCACGACGAGATGGTGGCCGAGAAACTGGACCTGCGCTATAATGGCAAGTTCACGGCACCGGCCAACGATTGCGACGCGAACGGCCAGGGCAATCCCTTCTGCTGCTACATGTACGGCGTGTTCCTGGCCGAGGTGGCCGTGGACATGGCCACCGGCAAGACCGCCGTGGAGAAGATGACCATGGTGGCCGACGTCGGCGTGGTCAACAACTACCTGGTCGTGGACGGCCAGATCTACGGCGGCCTGGCCCAGGGCATCGGCCTGGCCCTGTCCGAGGACTACGAGGACATCAGGAGGCACTCCACCATGGCCGGCGCGGGCATCCCGTACATAAAGGACATCCCGGACGACATGGAGATCGTCTACGTCGAGTCCCCGCGCCCCGACGGTCCCTTCGGCGCTTCCGGCGTGGGCGAGGTCCCGCTCTGCGGCCCGCACCCGGCGATCATCAACGCCATCCACGACGCCTGCGGCGTGCGCATCCGCGAGCTGCCCGCCTACCCCGAGAAGGTGCTGGCGGCCCTCAAGGCCCTGTAGCCCGCGCCCCGAAACGACAACAGGGGCGGCCGCCGGAACTCCCGGCGGCCGCCCTCTTTATTGCTCTCGATGCCGCCCCGCGGGGAGTGGCCCCGCTTTCCCGCGCCCCGGATGAACATGACCGCCGGGACGCCGCGTTCGCGGGCCGCTAGGCACCGGCGTACTCCAGGGCCAGCCTGCGGGCCCCAGCCAGGTCCTTCTTGCCGGTGCCGAGCTTGGGAATTTCCGTGACGCCGAAGAACTTGGCGGGCACGGACAGGGCGTCGGTCCCGGCCTCGAGCAGCGCGCCTCTGAGCGCGGACGGGTCGTCCATGCCGCTGACCAGGGCCACGATGCGCTCGCCCTTCTTCGGGTCCGGCACGGCCACGGCGGCCACGTCGACGCCTTCGGGGGCGACGCGCAGCATGGCCTCCTCCACGGCGGTCAGGCTGACCATCTCGCCGCCCAGCTTGGCGAAGCGCGAGTAGCGGTCCAGGATCACCAGGAAGCCGTCCTCGTCGATCCGGCCCTTGTCGCCGGACTTGTACCAGCGCGCCCCGTCCTTCTCCACGATGACCTCGGCGGTCTTGGCCTCGTCGTCCAGGTATCCCTTCATGATCTGGGTCCCGCCGATGAGGATCAGACCGGCCTCGCCCTCGGGCAGGTCCCGCAGGGTCTGCGGGTCCACGATGCGGAAGGCGCTGCCGGGCAGGGGCAGCCCCACGGTGCCGGGCCTGGTCCCCACCTGGACGGTAAAGTCGCTGACGTTGAGCACGTCGGGCATGTTCACGCTGGCCACCGGGGTCGTCTCGGTGGTGCCGTACCCCTCGTAGACATCCAGGCCGAACTTGGCCTTGAACGCGGTGCGGGTCTCCTCGTTCAGCTTCTCGGCCCCGGCCACGACCAGGCGCAGGGAGGCGAACATGAGCGGGTGCAGACGGCGGTTGCGGGCGTACAGGCCGAGGAACGTGGGCGTGGCGCACAGGAAGGTGGCCTTGTACCTGGCCACGGTCATGCCGATCTTGCGGGCGTCCGTGGGGTCGGGATGGCAGGCCAGGGGGATGCCCTCGATGAGCGGCATGAAGGTCGTGGCCGTCAGGCCGAAGGCGTGGAACAGGGGCAGCGCGCCCAGGAACACGTCGTCGTCCTTGGCGTTGAACAGGCTGGCCACCTGCTTGACGTTGCCGACGATGTTCTCGTGGGTCAGCATGACGCCCTTGGGCATGCCCTCGGACCCGGAGCTGAACAGGATGGCCGCCGTGGAATCGAGCTGCACCTTGCGGAAGTACAGCAGCCGCAGCAGGCTCACGGGCAGGACGCGGGCCAGGATCATGGTCCGCAGGAAACCGGCCTTGGAGGTGTTCCCGCGCAGGCTCTCCATGGGGAACACGTCCACGCGGTCCAGGATGGCGGACAGGTCGAACCCCTTGGCCTTGAGCCGGACCAGGAACTGCTCCGAGGTGACCACGGTGCGGATTCCGGCCCGCCCGATGGCCTTGCGCATGGCCTCGGGACCGGCCGTGTAGTTGAGGTTGACTACGGTCTTGCCGCGCATGAGCAGGCTCAGGTTGGCGATGGTCCCGGCCGCGCCCGCGGGCAGGAGCACGCCCACGTTCTGCGCCGACCGGGTGCGTCCGGCGAGCAGGCGGGAAGCGGCCATGCAGGTGGTCAGTAGCCTGGCGTGGGTCAGCTCCGCCCCGGTGGAGTCGGCCACGGCCAGCTGGTTCATGCGCCGCTTGGCGGTCTTGAGCCAGGCCACGTGGATGGGGTCGAAGGTCTCGGCGTAGCGCTTCCAGGCGTCCATGGACAGCTGGGTCACGCCGTGCTTGACCTCCAGGGCCGAGGCCTCGGACGGCAGGGGCGCGCCGAAGCAGACCGTGACGTCCCGGGTCCTGCGGATGCGGGACATCTCGCGCAGCCTCGGGGTGGCGAAGGAGAAGACGCTGCCCCACAGCCCGCGCAGGTAGAAGGGAACGACCGTGCAGCCGGAGGCGCGCGCCGGGCCCTCGAAGCCACGCTTGAACTCGCCCAGCTGGCCGTTGCGGCTGATGGCGCCCTCGGGGAACAGGACCACGCAGTCGCCGTTCTCCAGCGCCTCGGCAATGGTCTTCAGGGCGGTCTTGCTGGCCCGCGAGGAGATGGGTATCACGCCCAGGCGCTTGAGGAACCACTTCAGATACCAGCGCTCGTAGATGGACCGCTCCATGACGAAGCGGAGCTTGCGCGGCACGGCCAGGGAGAGCACGGCCCAGTCGATCCAGCTGACGTGGTTGCCGAGGAGCAGCACCCCGCCCTCGGCCGGGACGTTGTTCAGGCCGGACACGGTCAGGTTGTACTTCTGGGAAAAGGCCAGGTGCAGGACGTAGCGCAGCAGGGACTGGGGCAGCTTGTACAGGGTGTAGACCATGCCGCAGAAGACCACTGCGGCCAGGAAGTAGAACAGCGGCACGCTGCCCACTCCGGCCAGGGACATGACCAGGGTCAGCCCCAGGAAGACGAGCATGAGGAGGTTCTGGATGAAGTTGTTGCCCGCCAGAACCTTGCCCATGTCCCTGGACCGGGCCGTGAACTGGATCAGCGAGTTGAGCGGGACGATGAGCATGCCGCCGAAGATGCCGTAGACGAAGATGAGCGCGGCCAGGAGGTAGCGGCTCTCGACCACGGGCAGGAGGAAGAGGCAGAGGGTCATGCCGATGGCGCCCAGGGGGATGGTCCCGGTCTCGATGTAGTTCCGGGACACCTTTCCGGCCATGACGGCGCCGATGATGATGCCCACGCCGCCCAGGGAGAGCATGCCCTGGGCGATGACCGTGTTGGTCTCCCCGGCCACGTCCTTGAGGTGCGCGCCGAAGGCGGCCAGCAGGACCTGGTTCACGGCCCAGAAGATGGCCAGGCCGATGATCGACAGCCAGATGACCTCGCTCTTTTTGACCAGCTTCATGTTGGACTTCAGATACCCGCCGCGCAGGTACTTGCGCCCGTCCAGGGTCAGCCCCGCGTCGCCGGGCCGCTTCTCGGGCAGGGTGAAGGTGATCAGCGTCTCGAGCACGGCCCCGGCCACGAGGATGTAGCCGCACGGCGCGATGTGCCGGAGGATCTCGCCCGGCGTGCCGGCCGCGCCCGCAAGGTAGTGCTCGAAGAACACGGAGAAGATCACCGCCCCGGCCAGGATGGCCACGATGGTCACGGCCTGGACCGCCGCGTTGGCCTGGGCCAGCTTGTCGTTGCCGGTCATCTCCTTGATGTAGCCGTACTTGGCCGGGGAGTAGACGGCGCTCTGGGCGGCCAGCAGGAAGGTCAGGCCGAAGGCGGGCCAGAACAGCCCGGCGTGGTAGCAGACCACGATGAGCATGGTCAGCGGGATGGACGCCGCCGCGCAGACCTTGATGACCTTGTTCTTGGCGAACCGGTCCGAGATGAACGCGGATGGGGTGAACATCAGGATGAAGGGCAGCAGGATCAGCGCGTTGACCACGGCGGTCAGGGCGATCTGCCGGGGCCCGTCGAAACTCTTGAAGACCGTGTTCTGGATGATGATCTTGTGCCCGAGATCGGTCATGGCGTTGAGCAGGACCACCAGAATGTACGGGGTAAAACCTTGTATTTTCAGCAAAGACCGCATGAGACGCTCCTGTTATGCCCGCTCGCGGGGCGCAAGGGTTGAAGAGGAGAGGGCAGACCTGACAGCCAGGCCGCTATCGCGGCAACATCCCTGGAATCCAGCGGAAACCGGTACTTCCCTGCCCGGCGAGGCCGTTCCCGCCGCTCTTTCGTCCGTCCTGGCCATGCTCCTCTCCTTTTTTGTATGTGAGCATTCACTCATTAACAGCGTTAAACAAAAGGCGCTCGCCCGCCGGGGCGCGCGCCGGGAAATCAGCCGAGCATCAGGACGCGCCGGACCGCCCCGACCACGTCGTCGATCACGGCGTTGTCGATCTCGATGCGGTCGTAGCGGTGCATGACCATGACCTGGAGGACCAGGCCCAGGATCAGGCCGGAGGCGAGCTTCGAGTTCATGGCCGGGATTTCGTCCGCCCGGACCGCCTCGTCCACGAACCGCTCGACCATGTCGACGGGGTTCGAGGCCACGTCCAGGATCTTCTCCTCCGGAAACCCGTGCTGGGTCAGCAGAATAAAGGCGAACTGCACGGGATACTTGGCGTAATACTCGAAAATGAAACGGATGCTCGACTCCAGCCGGACAACCAGCCCCGCGCCCTGCTCGAACATGCGCGTGCCCAGCTCCACGGAGAACTTCTCGATCTCGCGGCAGAACAGCTGCCAGGCCATGGCGTTCTTGCCCGGATAATGCCGGTACAAAGCGCCCTCGGTCACCCCGGCCTCGGACGCGATGTCCTTGACCGTGGTCTGGGCCAGCCCCTTGGTGGCGAACAGGTGGATCGCCGCGTTCTCAATGTCCTGTTTCTTCACTACCGGTCGAGCCATGATTTCTCCGTTTATAAGTAAGCAGTCACTCACTAACTAGACCTGACGGCCGGGGGAGTCAACAGGAAAAATACACGGGCCCGAAAATTGTGCCCACACGTTCGCAAAGGGGCAGGCCCCCGAGGAAACGGGGTTTCCACGGGGGCCTGCGGGTTGGGGAGTTTGCACGGTATGGAGAGGAGGCGTCAACGAATTTTGGCGATGCGCACGGGGAAGCCCTGGCGGGCGGCCGCGCCGGTTTCGTGTTCCTGGAGGGTGGATGCGCCCCGGCGGGTGGGGTCGGCGGGGACCAGGTCGTTGAGGCTGAAGCCGTTTGCCGCGCCGGGGTTGGCATGGATGACCAGGCCGTCCACCTCGACGTCGGCGGCTCCGAGGGCCCGGTGGCCGAAGCCGTGCTCCACGGCGATCACGCCGGGGGCGACCACATCGCCGACCACCACGCGGGCCCGGGCCGATCCGGCGGGGCTGGTGATCTCGACCTCGTCGCCGTGGGCCAGGCCGATCCCGGCCGCGTCGCGGTCGTTGACCATGACCATGTTCAGGGGCTTGATGGCCCGCAACCGGTCCAGGACCACGCCGTAGGAGTTGATCAGGTTGGACTTGAACGAGGTCATGACAAAGGGATACTCGTTCGTGGTCCAGACCGAACGCAGCTCGCGGCCGTCGGTCAGCCGGGGCGGCACGAACGCGGCCACCCCGAGATACGTCTCGCCGGTCTGGGAGTTGATCGCGGTGCCCACCTGCTCGTTGTAGATCTGCAGGGTCTTCTTCCACCGCCCGCCCAGCCATTCGCCGTCGTAGCTCTTCCCGTATGGGGCGAACCGCCCTCCCCGGCTGTAGATGGCGGCCACCGGGCCGCGCTCGTCGAGCTTCAGGGTGCGCTCGATGTCGGGCAGGATGCGGCCGATGCCGGACAGTTTGATGTCCTCCCCGCTCGGGGCGGGCAGGACCTGGTCCTTGAAGAAGGCGATGTTGGCCGCCAGCCGCAGGTAGTAGTCCTCGGGCACGTTCAGGGGCGCGACCGAACCGTCCCGGGCCGGGATGGCCCGGTCGCCGAAGCCGGGCAGCTCCATGCGCCTGGCCACCTCGATGAGGAACTGCTCCATGCACACCGGGCGGCCGTCCACGGTCCTGTCCTGCTTGGGCTCTATGGCGGGCCAGCGGGCCGTGGACATCTTGGTCAGCACTCCGGACCACGCGCCCGAGAACCCGCCCCACCCTTCGAACATGCACGGGTCGGGGACCAGGTAGTCGGCGTAGGCGTTGGTCTCGTTGTGGAAGGTGTCGATGCCGATGATCAGCGGCAGGCTCTTGGGGTCCCTGAGGACCTCGTCCACCGCCTTCTTGAGGCCGCCGTGGCCGTAGATGACGTTGCCGGTCCAGTTGATCCAGCACTTGTAGCGGAACGGGTGGCCGTTGGCGTGGGTCAGCAGGTGCTCGGCGGGCATGTTCGGCGGGGTCAGCGGGTACCAGGGATATTGCGAGGGGTACGGATTCTCCCCGGCGGCCTTCTTCTGCTTGAATTCCGTGGACTTCTGGTACGGCGCGCGGCAGCGGATGGCCGGAAATCCCTTGGCCTTGATCTGGCCGGGGAACTTGTTCAGGTCGTACTTGGGGCCGCCCATGGCCGGGCCGTGGAAGCTGCCCGCCGTGGCCGAAATGCCGCCCTTGGCGTTGATGTTGCCGATCAGGGTGTTCAGGGTCAGGATGGTGAAGGTCGCGTTGGTGCCCGAGGTGGACATCATGCCGCCGTGCACGTCCACGGCCGCCTTCTTGCCGTGGGACGTGAACTCGCGGGCCAGCTCGATCATCCGCTCCACCGGCACGCCGCACTGCCTGGACATATCCTCAAGCCCCACGGCCATGGCCTGTTCCTTGAGGAGCATGAAGGCGGTGGCCGCCTCCACGGTCTCGCCCGAGGCCAGCTTGATCTCGCCGGAGAATTCCAGCGCGCCCTCGTCGCTGGCGTCGAAGGGGGCGGGCTTGCCCGTGGCCGCGTCCACGACCACGAAGGCCTCGTCCGAGCCCAAGCCGAGCTGGGCGGCGCGCAGGAATTTGCCCTTGTTTTCGCCCGACCGGGCCACCAGGTAGGTGGCGTTGCTGATGCTGATCTCGCCCGCCTTTTGGGCCGCCGCCGTGTTGGGCCGGACCAGGAAGTTTCGGTCGTAGCGCCCGTTCTCGATGATCCAGCGGATCATGCCCATGGCCAGGGCCGAGTCCATGCCGGGATTGACGGGCACCCAGTTGGCGCGGCTTTTGGCCGCGTCGCACGCGGGCATGCGCAGGACCGGGTCGATGACCGCGTAGCGCAGCTTGCCGTCGGTCCGGGCCGAGGCCAGGATGCGCGCCGAGCGGTTGAACGGGTTGCCCGCCTGGGACGGCGCGGTGCCCCAGAACAGGGCAAACTCGCAGTTGGCCCAGTCCGGCTTGATATGGGCGTTCTTGGCCAGGTCGTCCATGAACATGCCCGAACCGATGCGGAAGGACAGGCCGCAGTAGGCGCCGTGCTTGCCGAAGTTCTTGGTTCCGAAGGAATTCATGCCGAACCGGCGGAAGAAGAAATCGCTGCGCCCGTCGTCCACGGCGTAGGTCAGCAGGAGCTGGTTGCTCTTCGGCCCGAACTCCGGGTGGCCGGGATTGGCCGGTTCCTTGAGGTTGCGGATGGCGCGCAGCCCTTCCACCTCGCCCTCGCCGAACAGGTCGCCGCCCTCGACCACCTCTTCCACGAGCTGCTCGAAGGTGATGCGCGTCCACTTGTTCTCGCCGCGCCTGCCGGTCCGCTTCAGACAGTGCTTGATGCGGAACGGGCTGTCGGCGGCCTCGAACATGGCCGCCCCGCGCCCGCAGACCGTGGACCGCTGGGCATAGCCCCGGTCCTTGTCCGAGGACAAACGGTCGAGCGCCTCGCGGACCGGCATGGACATGGGGAAGTGTTCCTCGTGGGACAGCGGGTTGTACGGATTGCCCGACACCCGGACCACGTCGCCGGTGGCGTCGTCGATGTGCAGGCGCACGCCGCAGAAGGAGGTGCAGCCCCAGCACTGGTTGAAGGCGATGTGCTGCCTCTCGCCGAGCTCGATCCCGCCGTCCGGGGCGCGCCGGTATTCCGGGGTCAGGGACTCGGGCGAGACCTTTTTCGGGTCCTCGGCCATGGCCTCGGGAGCCGCGTCGGCGCGGGTCCCCTTGAAAAGCGCGCCCGCGCCGAGCACGCCCAGCCCGGCAACCGCCAGACCGCTTTTGACCAGTTCGCGTCTGTTCTTATCCATGGGAATGCTCCCTCCTTGCCATGCCGACGTTGCTGAAAAGACCGCCCAGGACCATGCCGATGCCGACGAGGAAGACCAGGCTTCCGGCCAGGATCAGCAGGGATTGGGCCGAGACGAGATGGGCCACGGCCTGCGCGTCCACGGAGGTGAAGGAATTGCGGGGAATGGACTGGCCGAGGAAGATGAGCCGGACGTAGAAGCCGAGGCCCGCGCCGTAACCGGCCAGACCGGCCAGCGGGACGAGCCCGCGCGCCTTCAGGCCGATCAGGCCGAGCACGCCCCCGGCCACGCCGATCAGGGAGAGCGTGGTCCAGGCCGCCGGGTCCTCCAGGACGTAGCCCGAGGGCGGCACGAGCATGAAGCCCGCCGCCGCGCAGCACAGGGAGGCCCCGCTCATGACCAGCAGGAGCCAGGCGGGCGCAATCCGGCGCTTGAACGCGCAGAGCAGCGCGGCCAGCCCGGTTCCGCCGGACAGCCCGGCCAGGACGAAGCCCAGGGGCAGCGCCTTGGAGTGCCACATGGCCCGACCCTGGAGGTAGCCGATCTCGCGGGAGGCGTAGGTCAGCACGCCCAGGGCGAAGAGGACCGCCAGCCCGGCCACGGGGCGGGCGCGGCCGTCGCCCTGGCTGTCCAGGTACAGGGCCAGCAGGGACAGGCCGAGGAAGACCGGGAGCAGGAAGGTGCCGATGGTCGTCCAGGAGCTGAACGAGGGCGAGACCATGAACATATACAGATGGAAGGGGTTGCCCAGGGAGAAGGTCAGCGCGCCCAGGCCGGTGATGGCCGAGGCGATGCCCGTGGAGAACAGCCCGCCGCGCACCTGCCTGCCGCGTCCGGCCACGGTCAGGCCGCCCGCCAGCAGGATGGCGCAGGCCGCCGCCGTGAGCAGGGTGAGCGCGAGGGGTTCCAATATCTCCCAGGTGAGCGCCGGGGGCGCGTTGACCAGTTCGATGACCTTAGGCATGTTCACCTCCCGCCGCCATCGCGCCTTCGGCCATGGGCAGCCCCACGTTGGCCGGGCTGTCCAGGAAGGCGTTCAGGTTGATGTAATAGACGTTGGGCTTGGTGCCCTGCTCCGGGGCCAGGACGCTGACGTCGCCCTTGTGCGCCTTGAGGGTCCGGGCGACCAGGCTCTCCGGGTCGTTCATGTCGCCGAAGATGCGCGCCCCGCCCACGCAGTTCTCCACGCAGGCGGGCAGCAGCCCGGCCTGGAGCCGGTGCACGCAGAAGGTGCACTTGTCCGTGGTGTGGGTGACCGGATTGATGTACCGGGCGTCGTAGGGGCAGGCCTGGACGCAGAAGCCGCAGGCCAGGCACTTGTCGCTGTCCACCAGGACCAGGCCGCTGGCGTCCTTGTAGGTGGCGTGCACCGGGCAGACCGGCACGCAGGCCGGTTCCTCGCAGTGATTGCACAGCCGGGGCAGCGGGGCCACGGTCGGGGCCGCGCCCTTGTCCTCGATGACGAACTCGCCCACCGTGGCCCGGAACTTGCCCACCGGGACCCGGTTCTCCACCGAACAGGAGACCGAGCAGGAGTGGCAGCCCACGCACCGCCGCAGGTCGATGACCATGGCGTACCGGGGCCCCTTGCCGCCGGCCCGCGCCGTCGTCGCCGTGAGTGTGCCCAGTGCGGGCACCCCGGCGCAGGCGAGCTTGAGAAATTTTCTTCTGTCCATGACACCTCCGAATGCGCTGGCGCGCGTTTACCCGGAGAATGCGACGAAACAGCGACCGCGACAATCGGGAACCTTCTGATTCGACGGTTCCTTATTTGCATCCCGGCCAGGGGCGATCCGTCAGATTACTTCACGAAAACAGCAGGTTGTCGGTCACATCGTGGATGAGGCCGGGCGCGGCCCCGTAGCGGGCATGGGGAATTTCCCCACAGCGGATTACGAAGGCGTGTCAGACAGAGATGAGCCCGTGGCGGATGGCCAGCTTGGTCAGGTCCGGGATGGTCCCGACATCGAGCTTTTCCATGAGGTTGTACTTGTGGGTCTCCACGGTCTTGGGGCTGATGTGCAACCGGGCCGCCGCCTCCTTGACCGACAGGCCGTCGGCCAGGAGCTTGAAGACCTCCAGCTCGCGCGGGCTGAGCTGTTCGAACAGGGCCTCCCTGCCCGGCCGCTCCGGGGTGAGCTTGAGCAGGAGCGCGGCCGGGTCGATGGTCGTGAAGCAGGTCTTCCCGACCCTGACCGCGTCCACCGCCGCGCACAGGTCGGCGGGCGGCCCCTCCTTGAGCACGTGGCCCGAGATGCCCGCCTTGAACAGCTCCAGGATGAACCGCTGGTCCGAGTGCATGGTGTAGATGATGATCTTCGTCTCGGGCGAGACCTCGCGGATGCGCCCGGTGGCCTCCACCCCGTCCATCTCGGGCATGGAGATGTCCATGATGACGATGTCCGGTTTGAGCTCGCGGGACAGCTCCACGGCCTCGGCCCCGTTGGCGGCCTCGCCCACGATCTCGATGTCCGTCTTGGAGGCGAGCAGGCTGCGGATGCCCGCGATGACCACCTGGTGGTCGTCGGCGATGAGCAGGGTTGTCTTAGGCATCGTGTTCGTCTCCGATGGCCAGCTCGGCCAGGATCTGGGTGCCCCGGCCGGGCGCGGATTCGATGTGGAAGGTCCCTTCGAGCTGGACCATGCGTTCCTTCATCAGGGTCAGCCCCAGGCTGCTCGAACGGCTCGCGGCCTCGGCCACGGCGGCCGGGTAGAACCCTTGGCCGTCGTCCTCGATGGTCAGCCCCAGCCGCCCGTCACGGTTGATCAGGCTGATGTGCACCCGGCTGGCCCCGGCATACTTGACCGTGTTGGTCAGGGCCTCCTGGGTGATCCTGTATAGGGCCAGTTCCTTTTGGCTGTCAAAGCGTTTGGGAACGGACTTGTGGAAGAAATGGATGTCCAGGCTCGTGGCCGCGCGGTACTCGTCGAGCAACGCCTCGATGGCCTGGGCCAGGCCGAGGAATTCCAGGGTGTCGGGCCGCAGCCCCTTGGAGATGGACTTGATGTCCCGCTGGACCAGGGTGATCTTGTCCGCCGCGCTCATAAGCTGGCTCTTGCAGCACCCGTCGGGCGAGCCCAGGGACTCCAGGGCGGCCTGGAGGTCCAGGCGCAGGGTGGTCAGCAACTGCCCGGTGTGGTCGTGCAGCTCGCGGGCCACCTCCCTGCGGTCCTCCTCTAGGAGATTGATCAGGTCGCGGGACAGGATCTTGCGCTGTTCGTGCTCCCCTTCCAGCCGGGTGTGGATCTCGCGCAGCTCCTCGTTGGCCCGGGCCAGTTCGCGGGTGCGTTCGCGCACGCGGTCCTCCAGCTCCTGGTGGGCCTGGTGCAGGGCGCGCTCGGCCTTGAGCCGGGCGTCCAGCTCGGATTGCAGGGTGGCGGTCTTGGCGTCCACCTCGGATTCGAGCTCCGAGGCATGCAGCAGCAGCCGTCCGGTCAGGGGTCGCAGCAGCCGCCACAGGCCGATGAGGCAGACCGCGTAGATGAGCAGGGAGTACAGGGCCAGCTGGATGAGCCGCAGCCGCAGCGGGTTGTACAGCTCCCGCTCGTTGACGGACACGGACAGCCCCCAGCCCGAGCCGCTCACCGGGGTGTAGGCGGTGACCTCGTCGCCGGACAGGAGGATGCCGGTCTCCCCGGCCACGGCCAGGCTCAGAGCCTCGGCCTGGCTGAGGGTTGGCTCGGGCGCCTTGTCCGGGCCGTCCGGGAACAGGGCCACGCCCTGCCCGGTGGCGTATCCCAGCCCCACGGTGCCCGCGCCCCGGATGTTCCGCCCCTGCTCGATGATGTCCAGCAGGCGGGAGATGTCCATGACCACCAGGTCGGTGCCCACCCGCCGCCCGGTCCGGGACAGGATGGGCGCGGCGATGACCAGACACGGGGTATAGTCCAGGACCGCCGGGCGCGAGAAGCGCACCGCGTCGGACGGCTCGGCAAGGCCCTCGGCGAGGTCGGCCGGGACCGGCGTGCCCACCGAGGTCACCGGGCGGCCCGCCGCGTCCAGGCGGGTCAGGCCGACCACCTCGCCGGACAGGTTCATGGCGTCCTCGAGCTTGGGCCGGGTGAACTCGGCCAGCTCCGCAAGGGACCGTTGCCCCGCGTTGTAGGCGGCCAGCTCCTCGCGGATGCGGGTCCGGCTGGTCACCTGGCGGGCCAGGTCCAGCGCCCTGCGGTACCACTCGCCCACGGCCAGGCCGCGCGTCTCGGCGATGTGCGAGAGCCCGGCCTCCTCGGCCTGCTTCAACTGGCCGAACAGGGTCGCCACCACGGACAACCCCACGCCCAGCGTGAGCACCAAGAGCGCCCCGGAGGCGTAGAGAAAGAGCCGCTTCTTGAGGCGTTCGGACAGCCGGGAGTCCGGGCTGCGGGGCGTGGCGGCGGGTGTGCTCATGGTCATGGCCTTGGCGCGCGGGGGCGCTCCCACCATCAGTAGCCGCATTCGCCAGTGACCGCAATGCGATCCCGATTCGCCATGCTACAACGTGGCCGGGCAGAGGGTCACGTGGGGGTCGGCCGCGTCGAGCACGTGGACCGGCATGTCCGGGCGGGCGTAGCGCTCCAGGGAACGCTTGACTGTGAAGGCCAGATGGAACGGGTCCCTGTCCGAAGACGGCATGTGGTAGATGACCACCTCCAGCGGGCGGAAGATGTCGTCGATGATCCCCTGCCCGCTCGGATTGTGGTAGAAGATCGGGTTGACGAAGGCCGCGTCCAGGTCCACGCCCTTCAAGGCTTGCTCGTAATATTCCGGCACGTGGTCCGCGTCGCCGGTGAAGAGCAGGTTCATGCCCATGAGCGAGATGAGCAGGCAGTCGTTGCGCACGTCCCTGAACTGCTTGCCCATGTGGACCGTGCCGATGGCCGTGACCGACAGGCCGGGCTCGGGCGAGACCGTGCGCGTGCGCCCCGGTTCGGGCCCCATGGTCCAGTGCGGAACACCCCGCGCATCGAGGGCGCGGACGAGCCGGTCGCGGCCCGCCGGGTCCTTGGCCGGGGCGGGCAGGAACACGCCCTTGACCGGCCTGCGCTCCAGATGCTCCACGACCAGGTCCGGGGTGAAATGGTCCGGGTGCTCATGGGTGAAGAGCAGGTAGTCGAGCCGCTCGAACAACCCCTCGGGCCGGGCCATGCGGGCCATATCTTCCGCCCCCACCCGGCTGAACGGGTGCCCGTCCTGGTCGTGCATGCCGTCCACGAGCAGCCCCAGGCCCCCGCCCCGGACCAGGACGCCCGCATTGGCCACCAGGTCGATATCGATACAATCGGTCACGTGATCCCTCCTTTCCCGCACACGGTGCAAAGGTCATACCCGCATTGCCGGGGCAAGGCCACCCGCGCGGCACCCCCTTGCCGGGCGGCCCAACGGCGGGTATAGGCGGCCTTGGCCTCGAGGCCCGCCTTTTGCATCACTCGCGGAAAGGAGCACCCATGCGATACATATACAACCCCTCCACCGACCCGGCGTTCAACCTGGCCGCCGAGGAGTGGCTGCTGACCCAATCCGGCGACGAAATCTTCATGCTCTGGCGCAACCGCCCGGCGGTCATCGTCGGGCGGAACCAGAACACCCTGGCCGAGGTCGACGAGGCCTTCACCCGCGAACGCGGCATCCCGGTGGTCCGCAGGCTGAGCGGCGGCGGGGCCGTGTTCCACGACCTCGGGAACATCAACTTCACCTTCATCAACAACGGCAACCCCTCGGAAGGGCTGGACTTCGAGCGCTTCACCGTGCCCATCCAGCAGGCCCTGCGCTCCATGGGCGTGGAGTGCGTCTTCAGCGGGCGCAACGACCTGCTCATCGACGGCAGGAAGTTCTCGGGCAATGCCCAGCACTTCCACGCGGGGCGCATCCTCCACCACGGCACCCTGCTCTTCGCCTCGGACATGGCCGACCTGAGCGGGGCCCTGCGCGTGGACCCGGAAAAGTACCGCGACAAGGCGGTCAAGAGCGTGCGCTCGCGGGTGACCAACATCTCGAGCCACCTGAAGGCCCCCATGGAGGTCACGGAGTTCATCAAGGCACTCATGGACTTCGTGTCCGGCGGGGCGTCGCCCGAGGACATGGCCCTGACCGGCGCGGAGGCCGCGATCATCGAGGAGCTGGCCGACCGGCGATACCGCACCTGGGACTGGAACTTCGGCTCCTCCCCGGCCTACAACTTCGAAAAGCGCACCCGCACCGAGGGCGGCCTGCTGGACGTGAACCTGTACGTCAAGAAGGGCCGCATCCTCAAGGCGAGGCTGTTCGGCGACTACTTCGGCGTGCGCGACGTGGACAGCCTCGAGGAGCGCCTGATCGGCAGCCGCCACGAGCGCGGCGAACTTGAGGCCCGCCTGGCCGACGTCGAACTCGACGAATACCTGCACGACGTCACCCTGCCCGTGCTCCTGAACTGCCTGTTCTGACACCTCCCCCCATGTCCCGGAGGACTTGTTCGAAATCCGATCAATGTTCACCTCCGGGACAGGCTCCGGCCCCCTTTTCCCATCCCCGCAATCCATTATCTGGACGAATAGCCTGATTTTCATAGCGAAAATCGCTAGGGCATGCTCCTTGCTGTATCCGTGCATCTCAACTTTAAAACCCAGGAGAAATTCTCATGGATGCAGCCGAAAAAGCTTCAATGACCTTGGCAAAAATGACCCAGCGCGCTGGTAACGTCTTCCCCAATTACCTTGCCTTCACCAAGGAAATCAGCCAGGTTGGTCCCCTGGACCACAAGACGCAGGAACTGATCCACGTCGCCTGTTCGCTGATGTCCCAGTGCGATATGTGCATCTCCCTGCATGTCCAGTCCGCAGCCAGCCTTGGCGCCTCCAAGGAAGAAATCATGCAGGCCGCCCTGCTGGCCACCGCCATGGGCGGCTCCCCGAAGATCATGCAGATGCATTACGTCTTCGAGGAACTGGAAGACCTCTTCGACTAAAACGGTCGGCGGCATTGTGTCGGGGCCCGGGGTCAATGCGTACCTTCCCCGGGTCCCGATGTCCCGCCGCGGGCCAAGCGGCGGGCGAACCGCCCGCTCCCCATCGAGGCATGTATGGAAATCAAGACGCATGAAAGCATCGACCAGACCCTGTGCGGGGAACCGGTCGAGGTAACGGAAGGAACCAGCACCGTGCGGCTGACGTGCACGGCCAACATGGCCGCCGACGCCAGCGGACTGGTGCACGGCGGCTTCATCTTCGGGCTGGCCGATTACGCGGCCATGCTCTCCGTGAACCATCCCAACGTGGTCCTGGGCGCGGCCGAGACCCGCTTCCTCAAGCCGTCCCGCGTGGGCGACGTGCTCGTGGCCAGGGCGCAGGACGAGACCCCGCAGGAGCGCAAGCACCTGGTCAAGGTGGAAGTCTCCTGCGGAGAGGACGTGGTCTTCAGCGGCACGTTCACCTGCTTCGTGACCAAACAGCACGTGCTCGCCGGGAGCTAGGCCCAAGCCCCTTGCCGGGGAGAAATCAGATCATGAAAGCCGCTTCGCGGCGTTTGTCAGGTGATTTCGCCTCTGGCGGGGAAGGGTTCGCACCCTTCCATCCCTTTTCTGCGCCTTCGGCGCGGAGAGGGATTCTTTTTCTTTCGGCTAGCCGAACAGGGTGTCGCCGCTGACGTTGCCCAGTCCGGGATGGACGTCGAACCGGACCACGCCCACCGGGACGTCGACCGCCGCAGCGATGCGCGCCGTTCCGGCCGCGCCGAATCCGCCGCACAGCTCGATGGCCTTGATGCCGTCCTTTTCGACCAGGTCCCTGGCCAGGGCCTCGGCCTGGTCGTAGTCCTTCACGGCCACGGCCAGCAGTTCCACCGCCTCGGTCTTGACCCAGTTGCGGTTGCGCGCCGGATCGGCGTTGGGCGCCACGAAGATGAATGCGGCCTTCAGTACGTCGCTCATGATTGTTCCTCTCTGTTATGACGGTTGGCGAAACAACCCCTCGGTCCTGGCCAGCGCCATGGTCTTGTCCACGTCGATGACCAGCGGCCCTTCGGTGTTCAGGCGGATGGAGGCGTGGGACCCGGACGGGATCTCCACCTCGCGCTCGCCGTCCAGGGCGATCAGGCCGGGGCTCGTCTCGATGTTGAAAATCTGTCCCGGAGCCATCTCCGAAATGCCGCAGATGGGCACGTCGGCGAACATGCCCGGCGCGATGGCCGCCGACACGACGACCGGCGACCCCTCGCCCAGCCGCAGGGCCAGGCCGAGCGGCTCCTCCGGACGGATGGAGCGCAGCTGGCCGCCGATGGCCGACAGCCCGATGGCGCTGGCGCTGCACCGGGTCATGAACAGCTGGGGGACCTTCTCCATGTGCCAGACGGCCTTGGAGCCGAGGAAGACGTCGTCGTACACCGCCGCGTCCACCAGGGCCATGTCCACGACCTCGTTGTTGATCAGGATATCGAACATGCAGGACCGGTAGCAACAAGCTTTCCGGGGCAGGCGGCCGCTGGCCACGAGGCCTGCGGCCAACCCTGCCACGGTGGCCTCCCCCATGATGGGGAAGACGTTGTTGGTCCCCGTGGAGAGCGGCAGAACCGGGATGGCTACCGAACCTTTGCAGGCCGCACGGCTCGTGCCGTCGCCGCCGAGGATGACGAGGCACTGCGCGCCGAGGGTTTCCATGATGCCCGCCGCTGTGGTGGTGTCGGTCTGGTTGTTGCGGATGGGCATTTCCACCGCCTCCACGGGGATGGAAGGAGAAATGGCGTTCAGCGCCCTGGGCACGATGGCGTAGCCGTCCGGCATGTACAGGATCTTGGTCACTCCGGCCTTCTCCAGGCCGAGGATGAGGCGGCGGACCATGCGCACTTTTTCCTGGTTGTCGAACACGGACCCGTGGGCCACCAGACGGCGGATGTCCTTTCCGGAGGCGGGATTGGCCAGTATGGCTGCGATGCTCAATGGGGCGCCCTCATGAATGGGGCGGGAGAACGGCCGAGGCCGCCCTCCCGCCAGGGTGTGGGATTAGCGAAGACTCTTGACGGCTTCGACGATGTTGTCCGCGCTCGGGATGTAGAACTGCTCCAGCGGCGGGGAGAACGGCACCGGGCAGAACGGCGCGCCGACCCGCCTGATGGGCGCATCGAGGTAGTCAAGCGCCTCTTCGGCGACCATGGCCGCGATCTCCGCGCCGGGACCGGCGAACTGCACGGCCTCGTGGGCCACGACCAGGGCGTGGGTCTTCTTGACGGAATCCAGGATGATGTCCTTGTCCAGCGGCTGCAGGCAGCGCGGGTCCACGACCTCGGCGTCGATGCCGTCGGCCTTGAGGCGTTCGGCCGCTTCCAGGGCCGAGTGGACCATCAGGGAGGTGGCCACGATGGTCACGTCCGTGCCCTCGCGCTTGACCTCGCCCTTGCCGAGCTCGATGGTGTAGCTCTCGTCCGGGACCTCGCCGGACACGCCGTAGAGCAGCTTGTGCTCCAGGAAGACCACCGGGTTCTCGTCGCGGATGGCGCTGATGAGCAGCCCCTTGGCGTCATAGGGGGTGGACGGGATGACCACCTTGAGGCCGGGGATGTTCATGAACCAGGACTCCAGGGACTGGGAGTGCTGTGCGGCCGCGCCGATGCCCGCGCCCTGGGGCATGCGCAGGGTCATGGGCACGGTGGCCTTGCCGCCGAACATGAAGCGCATCTTGGCGGCCTGGTTGAACAGCTGGTCCATGGCCACGCCGATGAAGTCGACGAACATCAGCTCCGCCACGGGACGCAGCCCGGCGGCGGCGGCGCCGGCGGCCGCGCCGACGATGGTGCTCTCGGTGATGGGGGTGTCCATGACCCGCGACTCGCCGAACTGATCGAACAGTCCCTGGGTCACGCCGAAGCAACCACCGAACTGCCCCACGTCCTCGCCGAGAATGAAGACGTTCTCATCCCGCTCCATTTCGAGCCTCAAAGCCTCATTGAGCGCCTGAAGATATGTTTTTTCGGACATTGTATTCTCCGTTGGATTTATAATGGATTCGTGAAAGGTGAACCGCCGTTTAGGCGTAAACGTCGTCCATGAGCGCGCTGGTCTTGGGCATCGGGCTTTCCTTGGCGAAGGCCACGGCCTCGTCGATGTCCTTGGCGATGCTCGCCTTGATCTTGTCCACTTCCGCCTGGGTCAGGGTCTTGCTTTCCAGCAGCTTGGCCTCGAAACGGGGAATCGGATCCTTGGCCATCCACTCTTCCAGTTCCTCCACGCAGCGGTAGGTGCAGGCGTCGCCCTCGAAGTGGCCGCGCCAGCGGTAGGTCTTGCACTCGATGAGCGAGGGGCCCTCGCCCCTGCGGGCGCGCTTGACGGCCTCGGTGACGGCCTCGTACACGGCCAGCACGTCGTTCCCGTCGACCACCACGCCGGGCATGTCATAGGCGGCGGCGCGGTCGGCGATGTCGACCACGGCCATGGACTTGCACTGCGGGCAGGAGATGCCGTAGCCGTTGTTCTCGTTGACGAAGACCAGGGGCAGCTTCCAGGCGGAGGCCGCGTTCAGGGCTTCCTGGGTGGTGCCCTGGTTGGAGGCGCCGTCGCCGAAGAAGCAGACGGTCACGTCCTTGGTCTTCCGGTACTTGGAGGCCAGGGCCGCGCCCACGGCCAGGGGACCGCCGCCGCCCACGATGCCGTTGGCGCCGAGGATGCCGAGGTCGAAGTCCGCGATGTGCATGGAGCCGCCCTTGCCCTTGCAGTAGCCGGTGGAGCGGCCGAAGATCTCGGCCATCATCAGCTTCAGGTCGCCGCCCTTGGCCAGCAGGTGGCCGTGGCCGCGGTGGGTCGAGGTGATGGTGTCGGCGTCGGTCAGGACCGAGCAGGCGCCGGTGGCCACGGCTTCCTCGCCGAGGTAGAGGTGCACGAAGCCCGGAATCTCGCCCGCGGCGAAAAACTCCTGCAGTTTCTGCTCGAACAGGCGGATCCTGTTCATGGTTTCATACATGTGAATCAATGTCTTCTTGCTGAGAGCCATTGCTTTCTCTCCTGTAAGTTATATGGCCTTGGCGGCGCATCCGCAGGCCTGTTTTTCCGATCCGTCCGTCCCCGCGCCCAAGTCCGTCTCGATGGAGACGGTCAGTGCGGCGCAGGCCACGACGATGTTGCTCACGCCCGGAGCGAAGCAGGGGACCTCGATCCCCGGCACGCTCATGCCGCCGGAGGTCAGGGTCAGGGTCTTCTCTCCGATGGGAATGCAGGCGAGGACCGCGTCACGGTCCACGCCGTCCGGGTTCGGGACGGCCACGTCCGCGTGGACGTGCACACCCTGGAATTGGTCACGGCCGCAGATCTCCACGATGCCGCACAGGCATATGCGGGACACGGCGTCGCGGACCGCACGGACGGCGGCCTTGGTCATGTCCTCGCCGTGCAGGTCGGCGGCGTAGCCGAGTTCGATAGCAAACCGTTTCAGCGCCATGGGGTGCCCCTAGACGATCATCAGGCCGGGATTCTCCAGCATGTCTCCCAGCTCGCGCAGGAAGGACATGGCCGGGGCCCCGTCCGTGGTCATATGGTTGAAGGTCAGGGACAGGGTCATCATCTGGCGCACGGCGATCTCGCCGTTGTGCACGGCGGGCTTCTCGATGACGCGGCCGACCCCCAGGATGCCGGTTTCCGGCGGATTGAGGATGGGCGTGAAGCCGTCCATGCCGAGCATGCTCACGTTGCTGATGGTGAAGGTGCCGCCGGAGATCTCGTCCATGTTCAGGCCGCCCTTGCGCGCCCGTCCGGCCACGTCCCGCACCTGGGTCTTGAGCTCTTCCAGGCCGTAGGTGTCCGCTTCCTTGACGTTGGGCACGATGAGCCCGTTTTCGAGGGACACGGCGATGCCGAGATTGACGTGCGGATGCAGATGGATGCCGTCGGCCTGCAGGGTGGAGTTCATGATCGGATGCCGCTTCAGGGCGCGGCACACGGCGTAGGAGATGATGTCGTTGTAGGACAGGCGGTACTCCTTGTCGCGCTTGTTGCGGTCGAGCAGTTGCTGACGCAGGTTGACCATCTCCGTGACGTCCAGCTCCACGAACACGGTCAGCTGGGCCGCGCTCTGCAGGCTGGCCTGCATGTTGTCGGCGATGAGCTTGCGCACGCCGTCCATGGGCACAATGGTGTCCTTGGGGGCCTGGGGCGCGGCGGCGGGCTGCGCGGCGGACGGGTTCATGGCCCGCAGGATGTCCGCTTTGGTGATCTTGCCGCCCTCGCCCGAGCCCGTGACCTGGCTGAGGTCCACGCCCTGCTTGCGGGCGAACTCGATGGCCTTGGGGCTGGCGTTGATCCCGGCGAAGGCCGAGTCGGCCTGGGCCTGGACGTCCTTGCTGGTGATCTTGCCGTCCTTGCCGGTGCCGGCCACCGTAGAGAGGTCCACGCCCAGCTCCTTGGCCAGCTTGCGCGCGGCGGGCATAGCCGGGACGAACGCGCCGTCCCCGGCGGGGGCGGCGGCCGGAGCCGCAGCGGGCGCGGGGGCTCCTTCGGCGGCGGGTTGGGCTGCGGGTTGGGCCGCGCCTGCGGGAGCCGACGTGTCGACTGCCTCGCCCGGCGCGGCGATGATGGCCAGAACGGCCTGAATCGGGGCGACGTCCCCCTCGGGGACGATGATTTTGGCCAGGACGCCGCTGGCGGGCGCCTCGACCGAGTTGGTGATCTTGTCGGTCTCGACTTCGAACAGGGGTTCTCCGGCTTCGACCGAATCCCCTTCGCCCTTGAGCCAGCGTGCGACCTTACCTTCCTTCATGGTCAGGCCCCACTTGGGCATAATCACATCATGAGCCATAACCAAGTCCTCCTGGTTTTTTTGCGTACGTTCAGGAGGGGATTGCAACGGCGGTGCCAAGCGCCATAGATCAATGATTTCAGGATGATGATTTAATATTACACTCTATATACGGGCCAAGTGTTCGGTGCACGAACAACTGGCAACCATTCTCCTCCAAACTGTCCGATACGCTGTATCACACCGATATCAAATAATTATTCGATCGCTCTGTACCTGTGGGACGTTCGAAAACGGAACACTTGACAGTTTTTTACCCTTGGTGGACAAACACCATGCGGTCATAAATGATTTCTTGTGTCAGTCCGGAGGTAAGGCATGCATTTGCTCCTCAGAGATGGAAATGGTTTTGAAATACGACGGGATCCGCACGCGCCCGACACGCATGCGGCGTTGCCCGTATCGCGCGTCCGCGAACAGCGGGACGTCAAGGTGAACTATTCGAGCTGGAAGCAATTCGTCGAAGGCAAGCGGCTGAAGGCCGAGAACGTGGACCCGGCCCTGCTGGCCTCCTGGCAGCGCTGCAAGGACATGGCCGTGGACCCGGCCCCGCGCAGCTGCTGGGATTTCCTGCCCATGAACCAGCTGGAACAGTTCACCACCACACTGGAAAAGATCTGCGGCGAGATCGAGACCACGGCCTACGAGGTCATCAAGGGCAAGGGATTGCTCATGACCATCGCCAACGCCGACGCCCGCGTGGCCCGCACCTGCGGCGACCTGGACGTCCTGCACGAGGCGGATCGCCTGAACTTCGGCCCCGGCGCCAACTGGTCCGAGGCCTGCGTGGGCACCAACGCCATCGGCACCGCCCTGGCCACGGGCCGCCCCATGCAGGTCTTCGCCTCGGAACACTTCTGCGAGTCCCACCACAGCTGGAACTGCACCGCCGCGCCCATCCTGGACCCGCGCGGCAACGTCTGGGGCTGCTTCGACATCTCCGGGCCCACCTGGTCCGACCACTCCGGGGCCATGGACCTGGTCCTGCACGCCGCCCGCGCCCTGGAGCAGAACCTGAGCCGCCTGTATTGTTCCGAGCTGGAAGGCCAGATGGCCTCCCTGTTCTCGTCCATGTTCAACTCGGTCATGACCGGCGTGCTCTTCCTGAACAAGTCGGGCCGGATCACCAGCGCCAACAACACCGCCGAGCTGCTGCTCAGCCGCTCCGGCGGCGCCCTGCGCGGGCGCAAGGCCGAGGATCTCTTCGACATGGGCCCGTACCTGGCCCAGGCCAAGAACGCCTCCCTGTGCGAACCGGTCATCGTCAAGTGCCTGGTCAACCCGAACCTGTACATCCGGGTCATGCCGACCTTCAGCGCCAGCGGCGCGTGGCTCGACACCATCGTCACGGTCAGCGAAACCCAGCACTCGCGCCAGTTCGCGGCAGGGCCCCGCCCATCGAACCGCCCCCAGGCGGAACCGGCGGAGGTCAAGGGGTTCGAGCACGTGCTCCACGCGAGCCAGTCCATGCGCCAGGTCATCCGCCAGGCGGCCAACGCCGCCCGGACCCCGTCCACCATCCTGCTGACCGGCGAGTCCGGCACCGGCAAGGAGCTGTTCGCCCGGGGCATCCATCAGGCCGGACCCAGGGCCAAGCAGCCCTTCGTGGCCGTGAACTGCGGCGCGTTCTCCGAAGAACTGGTCCAGAGCGAGCTGTTCGGCTACCGCGAGGGGGCCTTCACCGGCGCGGTCAAGCGCGGCCGGGTGGGCAAGTTCCAGAAGGCGGACAAGGGCGTGCTCTTCCTGGACGAAATCTCCGAGATGCCCATGTCCCAGCAGGTCAACCTGCTCCGGGCGCTGGAGGAGCGGGCCGTGGTCCCGGTGGGCGGCACCAGCCCCCTGCCCGTGGACGTGAAGATCCTGGCGGCCACCAACAAAAACCTGCGCCAGCTGGTGGACCAGGGGCTCTTCCGCGAGGACCTCTACTACCGCCTGAACGTGGTCACCATCGCCATCCCGCCCCTGCGCGAGCGCGGCAACGACGTCTCCCTGCTGGCCGAATACCACCTCAAGCGGCTGTGCGCCTCCTTCGGCATCGACTGCCCGGAGATTGCGGCCCAGACCAGGGACCTGCTCTCGGCCCACGAATGGCCCGGCAACGTCCGCGAGCTGATCAACTGCCTGGAGTACGCGGCCAACAACCTGTCCGGCGACCAGCTCCTGCCCGAGCACCTGCCCCACTATCTTCTGGAGCGGACCGGCGGCCGGGCCCTGGGCGCGGCGGCCCGCTCCCGCGACAAGGGGTTCGAGCTCAAGCAGCGCGAGGCCAACGCCATCCGCGAGGCCCTGGACTTCCACGAGGGCAACATCAGCAAGACGGCCAAGGCGCTCGGCATCGGGCGCAACACCCTGTACGCCAAGATGGAGCGCTACGACATCCAGGCCTGATCCCCGGCCGCCCGGCAATTTGAAGCCCCGCAGCGTGATGTCGCTGCGGGGCTTTTCTTTGCCGGGCGAATAGGAGGCTTCGCACGGCCAGGGGGACGGGCGGGGCGAAACGGTCCCGCCCGGTATGGAGGTGGCTAGTACAATCCGCCCATGTTGGCGGCCATATGGACCGTGTCGGCGAAGAACCCGGCGCGCCCGGCCAGTTCGCCCAGCAGGGCGAGCACGGGCAGCCAGGCCGGGATGGTCCGCGCCTTCCAGACCATGCCCAGGCAGGCGACCAGAACGAGCACGTGCGTCCAGTAGAAGCCCGAGCCGAGCCAAGCCCGGCCGGTCATGCTCATGACCGTGCCGCCGGACAGCCAGACGCACGGGGCGGCCAGGTTCAGGACCAGGCCGACCACCAGGGCCGTGGTGAAGATGCGGGCCATGAGCGGCGCGCGCTCGCCGTCCGCGAACCAGCTGCCGAACCCCGCGCCGAGGATCACGGCCGAGGTCAGGAAGAAGGTGAACGGCAGGGCGTTGTTCAGGGCGGGCAGGGCCGGGGGCGCGTAGGTCATGCCCGCGGACACGATGACGCCCAGGCCGAGCAGCGTGCCGAGCCAGGCCAGGACGGGCTTACCCGCCTTCCCGGCCGCCAGCACGGCCAGTACGGTCACGCCGGTGAACAGCCCGGCGAACAGGACCTCGCGGCTGAGCCAGGCCGTGCCCAGGTGCTTCAGGGCCGTGGGCGCGGACAGGGGGTGGCCCAGGTGGAACAGGGAGCCGAACATGCCGAGCACCATGAACCCGGCGATGAGCCCCCATTCGCGGCGGGCGTCGTTGTCGACGACCCCGGCCCCGTCGGCCGTGGTGCGCACCGCGCGCATCAGGGTCACGCCGATGGCCGCCTGGGAGAATACGGTGAACAAAACAAGCGGGAGTTCCATGGACTGCATGCCTACCTCCTGACCATCTTCGGGGTTTTGGGCAGGATGAACCGGGTGGACGGGTTGAGTCCCTCCATCCGGGGATAGCCCGCCGGGTACTGGACCTCGTTGGTCCGCTCGAGCCTGGCCAGGTCGATGAGCTGCAGGGCGTCCGTGGGACAGGCCTGCACGCAGGCGGGGTTGAGCCCCGCATCCAGCCGCTCGTGGCACAGGCTGCACTTCTCGGCCCGCTTCTCCACCGGGTTGTACTTGGGCGCGCCGTAGGGGCAGGAGCGGATGCAGTTGCCGCAGCCGATGCACTTCTCCTGATGGTGGACGACCACGCCGTCCTCCTCCCGCTTGGTGTACGCCTCCACCGGGCAGACGTTCAGGCAGGCCGGGTTCTCGCAATGGTTGCAGGACAGCGACAGGAAGGCCCGCTCACGATGGGGATAGATATCCTCGCTCAACGGGTAAACCTGGCGCCAGACCACGCCCTCCACCTGATGGTAATAGTTGCGGCAGGCCATGGCGCAGGTGAAGCAGCCGATGCACCGCTCGGTATCGACCAGAAACGCGTATTGTTTTTTCATCATTGTCCTCCTAGGCCCGCTCGACGTTGGCGAACTGGTCGTGAATGGCCACGCCCGGAGCCCCGGCCTTGAACGCGCCCATGTCGGCGGACTCGTCGTCCACCAGGTTCTGGACGTTGTAGGCGTTGCCCCGTCCGAACCACGCCTCGTACATGAGCAGACAGTCCTCGGCCACGTTGTCGGTCAGCTTGACCCGGGCCTTCTGCTCGCCCACCTTGTTGAACACGCGGACCATGTCCAGATCCCCGATGCCCTTCTCGGCGGCCGCCTTGGGGTGCATGTAGACGTAGGGTTCCTTGTTGTACTCGTGCATCCAGTCCAGGTTGACGAACTGGGAGTGCAGCCCGAATTTGGTGTGCGGGGTGAGCAGGCGGAACTTGTCGTAGCGCTCGCGCCCGGCCTTGAACTCGGGCAGCGCCTTGTGGCCGTTCTTTTCGCACAGCTCGGACTTGAACTCGTACTTGCCCGACGGGGTGGCGAACTTGTGGTCGCTCCACGACGCCGAGGACTTGAGCCGGGCCTTGGCCGGGCCGTTGCGCAGGTCAGTCCAGTCGCTGATGGCGAACATGTCGTAGATGCCCTGGTTGAACTCCTTGGCCATCCACTCCTTGGTGTCGATGTCCTGGGGGAAGGTGCAGGAGCCGGGGGACAATTTGTTCATCTTTTTCGACAGGGCCGCCGCGATCTCGATGTTGGACTTGGTCTCGAACATGGGCTTGATGGCCTGCTCGTTGATGGACAGCCAGTAGTGCCAATAGGAGACGTTGACCGTCCATTCCTCGAACAGGGTGGTCACCGGCAGGACGATGTCGGAGTTGGCCACGGTCTCGTTGAAGAACTGGTCCACGGTGACGACCATCTCGAGCTTGTCGAAGGCCTTCTCCAGCTTGGGCCGGTCGAAGTCCTGGCCGAACGGGTTCTTGCAGGAGACCCAGAGCATGCGGATGGCCGGGTCCGTGGTGTCCAGGATGGCCTGGGCGGTCTTGTTGATGTTCACCGTGCGGTCGGTGTAGCTGGCGCCCGAGCCGCTGGTGAAGTCGAACTCGCCCTTGGCCGCGCCGCCCACGAATCCCTTGGACCCCTCGGGCTGCTTCTGGATGAGCGCGTGATAGTTGAAGCCCCAGGTCTGGAGGTGGCCGTAGCGCGCGCCGCCCCCTTCCTTGCCGATGTTGCCGGTCATGGCCACCAGCGCGTCGATGGAGCGCACGGACGCCCCGCCGTTGGTGTGGCGCTGCATGCCGTAGCCGATCCAGATGGTCGCCG
Source organism: Pseudodesulfovibrio karagichevae (assembly GCF_041414475.1). Taxonomy (NCBI): domain Bacteria; kingdom Pseudomonadati; phylum Thermodesulfobacteriota; class Desulfovibrionia; order Desulfovibrionales; family Desulfovibrionaceae; genus Pseudodesulfovibrio; species Pseudodesulfovibrio karagichevae. The sequence continues at coordinate 30,469 of NZ_JBGLYH010000008.1, read as the reverse complement.
GGTCGGCCGTGGCGAACTCCTCGGCCACCTCCATGATATCCTTGGCCGGGATGCCGGACTGTTCGGCGGCCCAGTCCACGGTCACGTTGTTGCGCAGGTAGTCGGCGAACTCGTCGAAGCCGAGGCCGTAGGTGTGGACGAAGTCATCGTCCACCAGGCCCATGTCCAGGATGTGCCGGGCCATGCCCAGGGCCAGCGCCCCGTCCGAGGCGGTCCTGGGCTGCCAGTAGACGTCGCCCTTGGCCGCGGTCTGGGTGAAGACCGGGTCCACGACCACGACTTTGGCCCCGCGCCGCTTGGCCTCCATGATGTACTTCATGGAGTGGACCGAGCACCAGGCCGGGTTCGCGCCCCAGACGATGACGTACCTGGCCTTGACCATGTCCTCGGGGTCGTTGCACCACATGTTGCCCATGTCGTAGTTCTGGGCGTCGATGCCCGCGGGCCAGCACGGGGTGCCGACGAAGCGGGTGGTGTAGCCCAGCGAGGACATCATCCCTTCCACGCCGTAGTTGGTGATGCCGAAGTTTCCGGAATACTTTGTCATGCCCAGGCCGAGCAGGCTGCCGTCCTCCTCCTTGAGCTTGAGCATCTTCTTCGCGATCATGTCCAGGGCCTCGTCCCAGGACACGCGCCGCCACTTGCCGGACCGGCGGCCGTCCTGGACCATGGGGTACTTGACCCGGTCCGGGCTGTAGGGCCGCCGCGTGTAGGCGTAGCCCTTCACGCACAGGCCGCCGTCCGTGAAGGTGGACTCGGGCGCGCCCTCGATGAACTGGACAACCCCGTCCCGGACGTAGGTCTTGATGCTGCAGGTGTCGTAGCAGTTGCGGGGGCAGGCGTTGCGGAAGGTCTGAAAGTCGCCTTCGCTGAACGCGGCCGCCTCGGCCTTGCCGGGCACCAGCAGGGAGCACGGCAACATGGCCGCCGCGCCCGCGGCGGCGGCCCCTTGCAGGAATCGCCGCCTGCTGAACATACATTTTTTCGCTGTCATATGATCCTCCTCCAGATCACGTTGAAAGTTTCCCCTATGCCTGTCCGGCTCCTGCCTCGGGCCGGGTGGATTCAAGCCAGTCGCCGAGCGCGTCCACGGCCATGCGCACCGGCGCGCTCACGTCCGGCTGCGCCTTGACGGCCTGAACAAAGGCCGGGACCCAGCCGGGCAGGTGCTCGCCCAGCAGCCACGCCCGGACCTCGGCCGTGACCGGGTCGCCGCCTTCCCCTTCCTCCGGGCCCGGCATTGCCGCCGCCAGGTCCAGTTCGAAGGCCAGGTGATCGTCCGGGGTGTGCCCCTGGTCCGGGATCATGAGCCCCAGGGCGCGGTAGGCGTCGCGCACGGCCAGGGTCGGCTCGCCCATGAGCGCCGGTTCGGTCTGATAGGCCGAGGCGTAGGGCGGGGCCGGAACGGCCATGGGCCCGACGAAGAGCCGGTTGAAGTCGTACTCCGCGCCGGTCCAGTCGGTGTCCGCCGCAAGGGGCAGGTGAAAGTGTTCGGAAACGACGGCCGAAGCGCGCTTCAGGTCCTCCGCGTCGCGTGACGCGAAGAAATCCCGAAGGGCCCGGGCCCCGTTACGGGTGTGTGCATGGTCCGCCATTATTTCCCTCCACTTGATACATACTGCATCCACGATTAATCAGTATGATAATCTCGCCGGAGGGCGACAGACGGGAAAGTGGGGATAGAATGGGTAGACGCGGCTACCCATTCGGTGGCGGGATCAGGCGGTCAGCCCCAGGGTCTTGAGGTGGGCGTACAGGCCGACGCTCTTGCCGTGCAGGCCGAGCTTGCGCCGGATGTTCTTGCGGTGGGTCTGGACCGTCTCCACCGAGATGTTCAGGGACTCCGCGATCTCCTTGGAGGGGTGCCCGGCCTGGATGAACTGGGCCACGCGGGTCTCCATGTGGGTCAGCTTGAGGAGCAGCGGGTCCGAGCCGCCGCTGCCGGGCGCGAGCCGCGCCAGCTGGTCCTTGGCCACGGTCAGGTAGCCCTTGCGGATGGCTCCGTCCTCCTCGTTCTCGATCCGCTCCAGGGCGGGCAGGACCAGGTTGTTGACCTTGGCCGAGACCTCGCCGAGCAGCTGCTCGCGCTCGCGGTCGATGGACTGGAGCACGTTGCGCAGGGTGATGTTCATCTCCTCGAGCTGCTCCTTTTCGCGGCGCAACGCCTCGGTGCGCTCGGAGACCACCCGCTCCAGGGTCTCGCGCTGCACGGCCTGGGCCGTGATGTTGGTCAGCATGACCATGTACTCGTCGCTGGCCATGGACACGCTGCCGATGGAGTTGATCTGCATGCGGTAGACCACGGCCTCGTCAAAGGGGCTGAGCTCGCAGGACATGCCCACCGGATAGTACTTGAGCATGTCCTCCATGGACTGCCCCTCCACGGCCAGGACGTCCCAGACCGGCGCGCCGATGACGTCCGCCCGGTCCAGCACGGCCAGCACCGTCCGGTTGGCCTGGATCACCCGGCCGTTTCCGTCCACCACCAGGATCAGTTCGGACGAAGAGTCCAGGATGTTCTCGTAGCGGCACTTCTCCAGGGTCAGCAGCCGGTTGGCCTCATCGAGCTTTTGGGCGGCCAGGTCCGGCAGGATGCGCGTCCAGTCGCGCACGAACAGGACCTCCAGGGCGTCGCCGTAGAGCTTGACGTGGCGGCGCGCCTGGACCTTGCTCTCGAAGGAGCCCTCCATCTTCTCGAGGACGTCCACCAGGCTGTGGATGAAGGTCTTGAAGCAGCCGAGGTACATGTCGGCGGTGATGCCGCGCATGCGGTGCCGCCGGGCCGACTCGATCTGCGGGCGGCCCCACTCGCCCTCGTGGCGGATGAGCCAGGGGAAGTCCGGGTTGGGCAGGCCCATGTCCCGGTGCAGCCGCATGGGCGCGAGGAAGTCGGCCAGGGCCAGGAGGCAGTCGGCCCGCTTGGCCGTGGTGTGCTCCAGGTAGCCCGCCTGCTCCATGCGCACGGACCAGCGTTCGAGGAAATAATCCTCCTCCTGTTCCATGGCCAAAAGCATGTCCCAGTGGTGCCGCTGTTCGCCGGACCGGTTTCTCATGACGCCTCCCGCGTATATACCCAATGGATACCCATGCCTTGCAATATACCGGACCGGGCGTATGATCAAGCCATGAGAAACCGACGCCCCTTCCCTGCCCTGTCCGCGACCTGCGCCGCCCTGGTTTTCGCCTGGGCCGCGCTCCTGTCCGCCCCCGTTTTCGCCGGCCAGGCCGCCGTGCCCGGCGGCGAGGTCCGCCTGCTCGGACCGCTCAGGGCCGGGCAACCCGTGAAGGCGGTCTTCGACCTCAAGGGGTACGCCCTTCCGGCCGGGGCCTACGCGGCCATCAACGTGGAGTTCACGGCCCGGCCCGAGGGGGCGAAACCCGAGGTCCGGCCCGGCTATCCCGAGACGGTCATGACCTTTGCCGAGCCCGGGACCTACCGCGCGCTCATCCTGCTCAACGAGATCAGCAAGGGGAGCTGCGGCGGGGTCACGGCCAGGCCGCTGCTGGAATCGACCGTGGATATCGAGATCGCGCCGTAGGTCGGCCGGTCCGCCCGCGCCTCCTGAAAGACACAATGCGAGCCGCCCCCGGCCTGGGCAGGCCGGGGGCGGCTGCGTGCGACGGGCCTGCGCCCGGTCAATTGCGTGCGGAACCCTCCGCCACGCCCCGCCTAATACTGTTCGAACTCCCGGCCCGAATTATCGGACATGTCCAGGTCCACGGACCTGGACGCCGCCTTCGGCCGAGACACCTTCGGGGCGGGGTGGGGCCGCACGGGTCGCCGCCCGGCCGCCTTGGGCTCGGCGCGGAACGGACGGACGGGGCCGTCCTCCGAGACCTGGAAAAACGCCATGGTGGCTTGCAGCTCCTGCGCCTGGGCGGCCAGCTCCTCGCTGGAGGCGGCCATCTCCTCGGTGGCCGAGGCGGTCTGCTGGATGACCGTGTCGAGCTGGGTGATGGCCGCGCTGATCTGGGCGGCTCCGCTGTTCTGTTCGCCGCTGGCCACGGCGATGTCCCGCACCAGATCCGAAGTCTTGTTGATGTTCGGCACCAGGCTGGTCAGCATGGTCCCGGCGCGCTCGGCCACGGCCACGCTGGAGGAGGACAGCTCGCTGATCTCCGCCGCCGCCGTGCCGCTGCGCTCGGCCAGCTTGCGGACCTCGGCGGCGACCACCGCGAACCCCTTGCCGTGCTCGCCCGCCCGGGCCGCCTCGATGGCCGCGTTCAGGGCCAGGAGGTTGGTCTGCCGGGCGATCTCCTCGATGATGGTGATCCTCTCGGCGATCTCCTTCATGGCCGTCACGGTCTGGGACACGGCCTCGCCGCCCTCGGTGGCGTCGGCCGCGCACCGGGTGGCGATATCCTCGGTCTGCCGGGCATTGTGGGTATTCTGTTCGATGTTGCCCGCCATCTGGGTCATGCTGGCCGAGACCTCCTCGGCCGCGGCCGCCTGCTCCGTGGCCCCCTGGCTTATCTCCTCGGCCGTGGAGCTGATCTCGACGCTGCCCGAGGCCACGTTGTCGGCGGCCTCGCGGACGTTGGCGACCACCTCCTGGAGCTTCCCGACCATCTGCTGCATGGCGGCGAACGCCCCTACGGCGGGCTTGTCCCGGGCCAGATCAAGGGTCAGGTCGCCTTCGGATATCCTGCGCGCGATGGAGGCGATGAGCGAGGGCTCCTCGCCCAGCTGACGAAGCAGGTTGCGGATGATCAGGAGGCTCAGCAGTACGCTGACCGCGACCACGCCCACCAGGATCGAGATGATCCACGCCTCGGCGCTCTCGAAGTTGGCGTCGCCCGCCGCGCTCTGCGCCTGGGCGCCCTTGAAGTTCTCCGCGATGAGTTCTTCCAGGGCGGCGCTGGCCTCGGTGAACTCCTTCTCCGACTTGCCGCGCAGGAGCGTCTGGGCCTCTTCGTTCTTGTTGGCCCTGGAGAGGACGAGAAACTTCTTGTGCTCCTCCATATATTCCGCCCAGGCCGTCTTGAAGTCATTGAACTTCGTTCTCTCTTTTTCACTGGAGATGAGCGTCGCATACGCCTCCGACGCTTCCCTAATCTTCTCCGCCTGCTGCTCCATGGCCTTTTCGAACGCCTTCATGCCCGCATCGTCGATGGCCAGGGTATGTTGCAATTCCGCAATCCTGAAATCCGACGTCGCGGTATTGATCTTGTTGACGTTGATTATGGAGGGAATCCAGTTCTCGACCATGATGGTCGAATCGTCGTTTATGGAACCCAAATTCACGATTGAAATGAGCCCGAGCACAACGGCCAGCAAAATGATACAGGCGAATGAGGCGGAGAGTTTCACAGAGACCTTTTCGAACATCTTCACAGCGTGCTCCTTGCAATGCGGAATGTGTATATCTATTCAACGATTGCGGTTATGAACAATTCAAACCCAATGCGTAAAAAACATACCGTCTCTACTTCGTATAGCATAATATCAAGACATACAATCTCTATAATGGCTATACACAACACAAAATACCTCCATATAGTGCATTGAATAACAGCTTTAATACATAATCCGGAAGGGGCGACAGAGAAGGCGCCCCCCGTCCGCCCGCAATGCTCCGACAGGCCGCGGGTCGGTGACAACGCACGGTCCGCTCTCCCGGCGGGCACTGCCGCAGGCGCGCAAAAAGGCCCGGAGTCCTGCGACTCCGGGCCTTGCCGGTTGTGCGTATGCGCCCGCTACCTGTCGTCCGGCCCATGGCCGAGGGGCAGCTTGGTGAACCGGCCTCCGTAGAGGACCGGGTCGCCCTTGTAGCCGAGCTTCTTGAAGTCGATGTAGTCGGACTTGCCGATCAGCCCGCCCACGTCGCGGCCCATCATCCGGAGCAGTTCGAAGTCCGCGCCCTTTTCCGCCAGTTCGCGGAACCGTGCATTCCGGGAGTCCTGATGGCAGCGGTCGCAGGTCTTGTCGCCCTTGAGGCTGTCGTGGCACTGGGCGCAGGACAGGGCGTGCTCCCTGGGCATGACCTCGTGCTCGATGCGCCAGTACATGTTGGTGGCGACCCACATGTACTCGCCGCTGTAGGGCAGGCCCGCCCTGGCCATGCCTTCCTTGAACGCGGCCTGCCAGTCGGTGCCCTTCCAGAAGGCGGACGTATCCTCCTTGTCGTACGGGAAGAGGTGCGGCACCAGCAGGTACCGGTTCTTCGCGTCCGCGGGCTGGATGCCCGCCATGATCTTGAACGGCGTGATCTTGGAGCGCGGGTCCCCGATGGAGCCCACCGGGCGGGTGATGTCCGTGACCACCATGGCCGCCTTCTGCTCGGGCGTCAGGTGCTCGCCGGGGCGGAACCCCCTGGCCTCGGGATTGATGGCGTCGCCCAGCAGGCGGCGCTCCATGAATCCGTTGTACCATTCGTAGGAGGGCTTGGCCGCCTCCTGCCAGCGGAAGTCGCCCTTCATCCAGCTGTAGTCCGGCTTGCCGTACTTGTCCTTGTGCACCTCGCGCTGCTTGTCGCCCGCCGTGGACCAGTCCCACCAGGTCTTGGTCGCCGCGCACTTGGAGTAGATGGGCGAATGGCAGGTGTTGCAGGCCACGGTCTCGCTGTGCTTGTTCAGGTGATGGTCGAGCAGGCTGTCGCCGGAGTGGGGCTTGGACGTATGGCAGTCCTCGCAGGCGCGGGACCCCTCGGTCACGGGCACGGAGGTGGACCGGCCCGAGATCTTGTGGTTCCGGGTCTTGTGGCACTCCGTGCACTGGAAGTCGTAGCCGCCCATGTGCACGTCGCAGTTGCGGTCCGGCCAGTAGAGCTGGGCCGACATGTCCGCGTGCTTGACCGCATCGCCTCCGCCGCCGCTGAAATGGCAGGCGCCGCAGGTCTTGCGGCTGGTCGGGCCGACGTTCTTCGCCACGTAGACCATGTCCACCTTGGGATCGGGCATGCCCGCCGCGGGCGGGGCCTTCTTGTAGCTGCCCGTGGTGTCATGGCAGACCAGGCAGTCCATGTTCTCCTGCCTGGAGAAGTCGAAGGTATTGTCCTTCCAGCCGTATCCGGCGTGGCAGGAGGTGCAGCGCTTCTCGTTGCTGATGACCGACAGGCAGAAGTTGTTCAGCGTGGTCGTGCCCTTGCCGGCCATGACGCTCTTGCGGTGCTCCACCGTGTACGGGGACGGGCCGCGCCACAGCCAGTGGGCCGTGGTCAGCATGTCCTCGCCCGCCTGCTCGTGGCAGCGCAGGCATTCCCTGGTCACCTGCTGCGGGGTGGGGTTCTCCGGGAGCCTGACCAGGTCCTTGTGGTCCACCGGCCGCTTGGCGTGGCAGCCCTCGCAGCTGACCGGCCCCTTCTTCATCTTCTCATGACAGTTCATGCACTGCATGTGGTAGGCGGCCTTGAGCCCGATGCGCTTGGGGTCCTTGGCGGAGAAGGCTTCCTGGTGGCAGGCGCGGCAGGCCACGGTCTCCGGGGCGGCCGGGTCCTCGGGCCGGTAGTGGTGGCAGGAGGCGCAGTCGCCGCCCAGGGCGGCCGCGTGCTTGGCGTGCATGAAACGCACGGGCTCGTACTTGGGCTCGTAGGTGTCCACGAACCCGCTGTCGAGCCGCATGTAGCTCTGCTTCATGTCCTTGGCCCCGAGGCCCAGCTTGCGCAGCCGCTGCTGGCGCAGGGGCAGGTCCTCCATGAGCACCCTTTCCACGTAGGGGTGCGCCTTGCGGGCCATCTCCACGGCCTTGACCTCGTCCACCGGGGACCAGCCCTCGGGCCTGGGGGTCAGGTCCTTCCGGGACTTGGCCACGGGCTCGGCCTGCGTGGCCGGAGGCGCGGCGGTCCAGGCCGGGACCAGCGCCCACAGGACCATGGCCGCGACGACCAATGCCGACCACCCGAGCATCTTTCTCGACTTCCTCATCGGGACACCTCCTGTCGTTGGGCGGAGAGCACCGGGAACCAGGTCACGATCAGACGGTAAAGGAAGAAGATCGCGGCCACGGCCCCTGCGGTGACGAGTATCTCGCCGATGGCCGGGTAATACGGATGGTTCGCGTACGGGGCCTTGAACGAGACCACGAACACGTTGAACCGGTTGAGCATCACGCCCGAGACGATCAGGAGGGCCGCAATGAACAGCATCCTCCGCGAACGGCGCACCGCCGGGAAGAGGAGCATGACCCACGGCAGGACCACGCCGAGCCCCACCTCTACCAGGAAGGCGTTGCTCTGGGCCGAGCCGTCCAGCAGGGTGGCGTACGCCCCCCGCGAGACCAGGTCGCCCAGCTTGATGGCCAGGTACGCGCCGAGCAGCAGAATGGTGATCCGGGACAGCGGCGTGAGCACGTTCATCTCCGACTCCAGCTTGAGCGAGGAGGTGGCGATGGTCGTCTCCACGATGACCATGGGATAGCCCACGGCAAAGGCCGAGGTCAGGAAAAGCAGCGGTTGCAGCGGCGTGGCCCACAGGGGCGACGTCTTGGTCGGGGCGATGACCATCAGGGTGCCCAGGCTCGACTGGTGCATGCAGGACAACACCACCCCAAGGATGATGAAGACCCACATGGTCTTGTCCAGGATGCGGTCCAGGAAGGCGAGCAGCCTGATCCGGCCGCCCAGCCGCTCGGCCAGGACCGGGATGAACTCGATCCACAGCACGGTCACGTAGGCCATGACGCACATGGCCACCTCGAACAGGGCCGAATTGTGGTTCTGGTGGATGACGGGCTTCCAGATGGCCCAGGACCGGCCGATGTCGAAGAATACGGCCAAAGCCACGAAGGTGTAGCCCAGCGCGGCGGTCAGCAGCGCGGGCCGGGTCACGGCCTCGTAGTAGTGCCGCCCCAGGATGTGCGCCAGGAAGGCAGTGGTGAACCCGCCCGCGGCCAGGGCCACGCCCGAGGCCACGTCCAGGCCGATCCAGATGCCCCACGGGTAGTGGTTGTTCAGGTTGGTCACGGCGGCCAGCCCGTAGGTGTAGCGGACGGCCAGGGTCAGGGCCGCCCCGGTCATCAGGGCCAGCATGACCAGCACGCCCGGCGTCCAGAAGGGCCGGTCGATCGGTTGCGGCTTATGCGTCATGGCCGTCCTCCTTGTCGTGCGTGTCGGCGTCATGCCTGCGGGAGGTCACGCCCATGACCGCCCCCAGGACCCCGAACAGGGCCAGCGGCGACCACAGGTAGCTGAACAGCGAGCTCTGGATGGTCTCCGTGGTCTGCGGCATGGGCCGCGTGGGCAGCGTCTGGAAGCCGACCTTCCCGAAGTCCACGCCCGAGATGTACAGCCAGCTCGTGCCGCCCACCTCGTTTTCGCCGTAGATATGGTCGATGTACTTGCCGGGGTCGCTCTCGATGCGGCCTTTGGCCAGGCGCAGCAGTTCCGCGCGCCTGCCGAAGGTGATGGCCTCCACCGGGCAGATGGAGGCACAGCCCGGCTTGCCGCCTTCCTTTTCGATGCGCTCATAACAGAACGTGCACTTGCGCACCCTGGGCAGGATGGGCCGGTCATACTCGTAGGCCGGGATCTCGAAAGGGCAGGCGGCCATGCAGTAGCGGCAACCGATGCACTTGTTCTCGTCGTAGTGCACGGCCCCGTTGTCCTTCTTGGTCAGGGCCCCGGTGATGCAGGCCGACACGCAGGCCGGGTCCTGGCAGTGCATGCACTGGACCTTGACGTAGGTGGGCACCAGCCTGTCGCGGTCGTCGATGGGGCCGGGATAGTAGCGGTTGATGACCGTGAAGGCGTTCTGGTCCGGCCGCCGCTTGGCGTCCAGGACGGTCAGGTCGTCGAACTTCACGGCGGGCGCGGGCAGATCGTTGACCTCCTTGCACGCCTGCTCGCACTTCCGGCACCCCACGCACCGGGTCAGGTCCACCAGGCAGCCGTAGGGGTCGGGCGGCGCCTTGGATTGCCACGCCTGCGCATTCACGGGCATGATTGAGGACGCCCCCGCGATCCCCAACGCCCCGAGAAATCCTCTGCGGGAAATTGTCATTGTTATACCTCCTTACATTACAAGCCACTATTGGCTATTCACGCATAAATTGTAGGAGAATTTCCCGATCGTCACATTGATCGTGATCAAGTATTTGCAAAACATTTTCCCGAGCGGGCGCGGCCGCCCTGCGGGTGTCCGGCGAAAAAAATGCGGCCGGGACGGTGCGTCCCGGCCGCATCAACCAGCCGTATTCACTCGCCGATTCCCCGCGCGGTGACATCCCCCGGCCGCCCGGGCCCGCATTCCGGCGCGGCCCCCCATTGTGTTTGTGAATCTTTGCAATTATAACCGCGGTCGGTGTGAATCAAACAACCGTCCGCCGGTTATTGACGGCTTGACGGACATCCGGCGCCCGCTCGTCGCGGGGCTCCATACCGGGAGGACCTGTGCCTCGCTCGCATTTCTTCAAACGCAACGGAGACCGGCCCCGGAGCCGGGTCCTCGGCCCGGCGTCCGCCGGGCTGCTCTGCCTGTTCCTCGTCTGCCTGCTCGCGGCCTGCGGGGGCGACGACAAGACGGCCAGGCGCGAACGGGTGGTCCCGGTCACGGCCGTGGCCGTGGTGCGCGAGGACGTGCCCGTGATCCTGTCCGCCGTGGGCAACGTCATCCCGCTGGCCTCGGTGGAGATCAAGTCCAGGGTGGGCGGGATCATCGAGAAGCAGCTGGTCCAGAACGGCCAGGACGTGAAGGCGGGCGACCTGCTCTTCCAGGTGGATTCGCGCTCCTTCGACCTGGCCGTGAAGGAGGCCCAGGCCCGGCTCGACCGGGACCGCGCCCACCTGAACAAGGCCAAAGAAGACCTGCGCCGCTACTCCAAGCTGCGCGACCAGAACGTGGTCGCCCAGGAGCAGTACGACACCAGCTATACCGACGCCACGTCCCTGGAGAACACCATCCGGGTGGACGAGGCCGCCCTGGAAAAGGCCCGCCTCGACCGCGACTACGCGGCCATCCGCGCCCCCATTTCCGGCCGGGTCGGCATCGTCCAGGTCAACGTGGGCAACGTCATCAAGGCCAACGACGACCGCACGCTCTGCGTCATCAACCAGATCCGGCCCATCACCGTCTCCTTCACCCTGCCCGAGCGCTACCTGGGCGAAATCATGGAGCGCCGCAGGCAAGGGCCCATTCGCGTGTCCATCACCCCGTCCGGCGCGAGCTCCACCCCGGTCGAGGCCGACCTGGCCGCCGTGGACAACGCCGTGGACACGACCACGGGCACCATCCGGCTCCTGGCATCCTATCCCAACGAGGACACCCGCTTCTGGCCCGGCCAGTTCGCCCGGGTGGAGCTGACCCTGCGCACCCTCAAGGACGCCCTGCTCCTGCCCACCGGGGCCGTGCTCCAGGGCATGGACGGGCCGTACGTGTACGTGGTCAAGACGGACGAGGGCGACCCGACTTCCGGCACCGTGGAGCCGAGACAGGTGGCCACCGCCCACATCGTGGGCAAGCGCACGGTCGTCGCCTCCGGCATCGAGCCCGGCGAACTGGTGGTCCTGGACGGCCAGGTGGGCCTGAACCCCGGCGCGAAGGTGGCCATCAAGAACGCGCGGGCCCAGGGCCAAGGCAAGGTCCCGGCCGAGGACAGGCAATAATGAATCCGTCCGCCATCTTCGTCCGCCGCCCGGTCATGACCTCCCTGCTCATGGCCGCCATCCTGGTCTTCGGCGTCATGGCCTACCTGCGGCTGCCGGTCTCCGACCTGCCCAGCGTGGACTTCCCGACCATCGAGGTCTCGGCCCAGCTCTCCGGGGCCAACCCCGAGACCATGGCCTCGTCCGTGGCCACCCCGCTGGAAAAACAGTTCTCGACCATCGCGGGCCTGGACTCCATGACCTCCGTCTCCAGCCTGGGCAGCACGCGCATCACCCTCCAGTTCGACCTGGAGCGGAACATCGACGACGCGGCCCTCGACGTGCAGTCGGCCATCACCACGGCCCTGCGGAGGCTGCCCGACGACATGACCTCCACGCCGAGCTTCCGCAAGGTCAACCCGGCGGACTCGCCGATCCTCTATCTTGCGCTCTCCTCGCCGACCATGCGGCTGTCCGACGTCAACGAGTACGCCGAGAACTTCATGGCCCAGCGCATCTCCATGGTCAACGGCGTGGCCCAGGTCATGGTCTACGGCTCCCAGAAGTACGCAGTGCGCATCCAGCTCTCGCCCGAGAAGCTCTCGGCCATGGAGCTGGGCGTGGACGAGGTGGCCGAGGCCGTGCGCAAGGGCAACGTCAACCTGCCCGTGGGCACCGTGGCCGGGCCCGTGCGCGAGTACATCGTCCGGTCCAGCGGCAAGCTCATGAACGCCGAGGACTACAAGCCCCTGGTGGTGGCTTGGCGCAAGGGCGCGCCTGTGCGCCTGTCCGACGTGGCCAACGTGTTCGACTCCGTGGAGCAGACCAGGAGGCGCAACTGGTACAACGGCCAGCCCGGCATGGTCCTGGCCATCCAGCGCCAGCCCGGCACCAACACCGTGGACGTGGTCAAGGCCGTGCGCGACCTGCTGCCGTCCATGCAGGCCCAGCTGCCCGCCGCGGTCAACCTCAACGTCCTCTACGACCGCTCCGAGTCCATCAAGGAGTCCATCGAGGACGTCCAGTTCACCCTGCTGCTCACCGTGGCCCTGGTCATCACGGTCATCTTTCTCTTCCTGCGCAGGCTGTCGGCCACGATCATCCCGAGCCTGGCCCTGCCCATGTCGGTCATCGGCACCTTCGCGGTCATGTACCTGTACGGGTTTTCCCTGAACAACATCTCGCTCATGGCCCTGACCCTGTCCGTGGGCTTCGTGGTGGACGACGCCATCGTCATGCTCGAAAACATCGTCCGCCACGGGGAGATGGGCAAGCCGACCATGGAGGCGGTCATGGACGGCTCCAGGGAGATCGCCTTCACCATCGTGTCCATGACCATCTCGCTGGCCGCCGTGTTCCTGCCCGTGCTCTTCATGGGCGGCATCGTCGGCCGCCTGTTCCACGAGTTCGCGGTGACCATCTGCGCCTCCATCCTCATCTCCGGGCTGGTCTCCCTGACGCTGACGCCCATGCTGTGCAGCCTGATCATCAGGCCGCACGCGCAGGAGAAGCGACACGGCAGGCTGTTCAACCTCTTCGAGCAAGGCTTCAACGGACTGCGCGACGTCTACGCCAGCACCCTGGACTGGACGCTCAGGCACCACCGGCTGACCATGCTCGCCTCCATCCTGGTCCTGGCCCTGACCGTGGTCCTGTTCCGGGCCATCCCCAAGGGTTTCCTGCCCATCGAGGACGCCGGGCGGCTGATCGTCCGCACCGAGGCCGAGCAGGGCGTGGCCTTCGACATCATGAAACAGCGCCAGCAGGCGCTCATGCGCATCCTGGTCATGGACCCGGCCGTGGAGAACTACATGTCCGTGGTCGGCGGAGGCGGCCCCAACCAGGGCGGCAACTCCGGGCGGCTGATGGTCGACCTCAAGCCCCGCAGCGAACGCGGCCCCATCGACAAGGTCCAGCAGCGGCTGCGGGCCAAGCTCTCGCAGGTGCCGGGCATCCGGGCCTACGTGTCCAACCCCCCGGCCATCCGCATCGGCGGGCGCAGTTCCAAGGGGCAGTACCAGTACACCCTGCAGAGCCCGGACACCGACCTGCTCTTCCAGGCCGCGGCGGACATGGAAAAGCGCATGCAGGACGTGCCGGGCATCCAGGACGTCTCCTCGGACATGGAGTTCGACAACCCCGAGCTGAACATCGACATCGACCGCGACAAGGCCTCGGCGCTGGGCATCTCCGCCTACCAGATCGAGGACGCCCTCTCGACCTCCTTCGGCAACCGCAAGATTTCCTCCATCTACGCGCCCACCGACACCTACGACGTGATCATGGAGCTGGCCCCGCAGTATCAGAGCAACCCGGACGCCCTGGCCATGCTCTCGGTGCGCTCGGGCAACGGCAAGCTCGTGCGCCTGGAGACCCTGGCCAAATGGGGCCTGGGCGTGGGGCCGCTGTCCGTCAACCACTCGGGTCAGCTGCCGTCCGCGACCATCTCCTTCAACCTGGAGCCGGGCGAGTCGCTCGGCTCGGCCGTGGACGCGGTCTCCGCGCTTGCGGCCGAGGTCGTGCCCGCGTCCGTGTCCACCAGCTTCCAGGGCGAGGCCCAGGCGTTCCAGGATTCCATGCGCGGGCTGTGGGTCCTGCTGGTCATGGCCATCCTGGTCATCTACCTGGTGCTCGGCGTGCTCTATGAATCCTTCGTCCACCCGCTGACCATCCTGTCCGGCCTGCCGTCCGCCGGCGTGGGCGCGCTGCTCACGCTCATGCTCTTCGGCCAGGACCTGAACATCTACGGGTTCGTGGGCATCATCATGCTCATCGGCATCGTCAAGAAGAACGCGATCATGATGATCGACTTCGCGGTGGAGGCCCAGCGCGAACACGGCCAGGGCGCGGCCTCGGCCATCCGCGAGGGCGCGCTCATCCGCTTCCGGCCGATCATGATGACCACCATGGCCGCGCTCATGGGCACCCTGCCCATCGCGCTCGGCCTGGGCGCGGGGGCCGAGGCCCGGCGTCCGCTGGGCCTGGCCGTGGTCGGCGGCCTGCTGGTCTCCCAGCTCCTGACCCTCTACTTCACCCCGGTCTATTACATGTATCTGGACGCGGCCCAGCAGAAGCTGAACCGCCTCTTCGGCCGGTCCCGCCGCGCCGAGGCCGGGGCCGGGGAGTAGCATCCCGGCGCAACTACGCATGAAACTATAATACCCCGCTCCGAAGAATCCTGTATGGTCGGGCATAGTGTATGTCCACCTATTCGAACCGGAGGGGTTATGCTTCGAAAGATTCTGCTCTTCGCCACGGCGGCCGCTCTGGCTGTCATCACCGTCACGGCGGCGCTGGCCTATGAGGTGCCCGACCAGATCGTCATCACGCGCCCCAAGGGCAACCAGGCCCTGAACACCTGGGTCACGCCGGTCAAATTCCCGCACGGCTTTCACGCCATCCGGCGGGCCTGCCGGGACTGTCACCACAAGGAATCCGACAAGACCCTGGGGCAGTTCGTCCCGTGCAGGCAATGCCACACCGACGACGATCCCAACGAGCCCTCGGGCTTCTACCGCGCCTGGCATTCCCCCGGTCCCCCGAGTTGCCTGGGCTGTCACACGCGCATGCGGACCGAAGGCGGCAAGAACCCGGTGGGCTGCACCACGGCCTGCCACAGGCCCAAGTAGCCCCAAGGAGGGAATTATGCCGAACGGGAAGAGATTCGACGCACTCAAGATGCTGGCCGGCGGGCCCAAACCGAGCCGCCGGGAGTTCATGAAGTTCTGCGGGGCCATGGCCGTGTTCATGGGCATGGGCCCGGCCTTCGCCCCGGCCGTCGCCGAGGCGCTCATGTCCAAGAAGCGGCCTTCGGTGGTCTACCTGCACTGCGCCGAGTGCACGGGCTGCACCGAGGGGCTGCTGCGCGCCTACGAGCCGTTCTTCGACGAGATCATCATGAGCACCATTTCCCTGGACTATTGCGAGACGGTCATGGCCGCATCCGGCCACGCCGCCCACGCCGCCCTTGAAAAGGCCATCGCCAACCCCGAAGGATACGTCTGCGTCATCGAAGGCGGCATCCCCACCTTCCACGGGGGCGAGTACGGCAAGGTCGGCGGCGAGACCATGTTCCAGATTTGCGCCCGGGTGGCCGCCAAGGCCAAGGCGACCATCGCCATGGGCTCCTGCGCGTGCTTCGGCGGGGTGCAGGCCGCCGCGCCCAACCCCTCCGGGGCCAAGGGCGTCAACCAGGCCCTGGCCGCCGTGGGCGTCTCGGCCATCAACATCTCCGGCTGCCCGCCCAACCCCATGAACTTCGTGGGCACCGTGGTCCACCTGCTGACCAAGGGCATGCCCAAGCTCGACCATTGGAACCGGCCGGTCATGTTCTACGGCGACACGGTCCACGCCCACTGCCCGAGGCAGGAACACTTCAACCGCGGCGAATTCGCCCCGAGCTTCGACAGCCCGGAGGCCAAGAAGGGGTGGTGCCTGTACCAGCTCGGCTGCAAGGGGCCGTACACCTACAACAACTGCCCCACGGCCCTGTTCAATCAGGTCAACTGGCCGGTCAAGGCGGGCGCTCCGTGCATCGGTTGCAGCGAACCCAACTTCTGGGACGACTATTCGCCGTTCTTCCACCCCATCGAAGACGGCCCCAAGGGTTAACCCGCGCCATCTGGAAGGAGGAAATTCCGCATGAGCCAGACCACTGCCACCACCGCCGGGAAACGGCTGATCGTCGACCCGGTAACGAGAATCGAAGGCCACCTCAAGGTCGAGGTGGAACTGGAAAACGACCGCGTCAAGAACGCCTGGGTATCCACCCAGCTCTTCCGGGGCATCGAGGTCATCCTCAAGGGCCGCCCGCCCGAGGACGCCCCCCTGTTCACCCAACGGGCCTGCGGGGTGTGCACCAACACCCACGCCCTGACCTCCATCCGGGCCATCGAGGACGCCCTCAAGCTGAAGGCGCCCCCCCTGGCCCAGCTGGTCCGCCACCTGATCCTGTCCACCCTGATCATCCACGATCATCTGGTGCACTACTACCATCTGCACGGGCTGGACTGGATCGACATGGCCTCGGCCCTGAACGCCGACCCGGTCGAGGCGGGCAAGATCGTGGCCGCCACCAGCAATCGCAACAGCGACCCGAGCGACCTGTTCATCGTCCGCAAACGGCTCAAGGAGTTCGTGGCCGGCGGCCAGCTCGGGTTCCTGGAAAACGCCTACTTCCTGGGCGGCAATCCGGTCTACCGGTGCACGCCCGAGGAAAACCTGATCCTGGCGGCCCACTACATCGAGGGGCTGCGCATCCAGCTCGAACTGGGCCGGGCCATGGCGCTGTTCGCGGGCAAGAACCCCCACGCCCAGTCCATGGTCGTGGGCGGGGTGACCTGCTACGACAGCCTGCGCCCTGAGGTAGTGGACCACTTCCGCCAGATATGGGCCAAGACCAAGGAGTTCGTGGACAACGCCATGATGCCGGACGTCCTGCTCATGGCCAAGCGGTTCCCCGAGGCCCTGACCTACGGCAGGACGTCGAACTTCTTCGCCTTCTCGGATTTCCACGATCCGGAGACCGGCAAGGATCCCTACTTCATGTCCGGCGTGCTCTGGGGCAACGACCTGTCCAAACACGAGAGCCTGGACATGGGGTTGATCGACGAACACGTGGCCCGCAGCTGGTACGAAGGCGACGGAGTGCGCAAACCCTACGACGGCGAAACCCGGCCCATGTACACGAGCTACGAGGACAAGGAAAAGTACTCCTGGTCCAAGGCCCCGCGCTACAAGGGCGAGGCCATGGAGACCGGGCCGCTGGCCCGCCGCGCCCTGGCCTACGCGCGCAAGGAGAAGGAGACGCGGACCATGCTGGACGCCTTTTTCAAGGCCGCGTCCATGAAACCGGAACAGCTCTTCTCCACCATGGGCCGCACGGTCTGCCGCGTGGTCGAGACGGGCATGCTCATCAACCGCATGAAGGGCTGGATCGACGAGACCGAAAAGCGCATCAAGGCCGGAGACACGGACATATACAAGCCGTGGAAGATGGTCGACGAGGCCAGGGGCGTGGGCACCTGCTGCGTCACCCGGGGCGCCCTGTCCCACTGGATCCGCATCAAGGGAGGGGTGATCGAAAACTTCCAGATGGTCGTCCCGTCCACCTGGAACCTCGGCCCCCGCTGCGAGAACGACAAGCTCAGCGCCGCCGAGCAGTCCCTGATCGGCTGTCCCTGCCCGGATCCGGAACGCCCGGTGGAGATCCTGCGCACCATCCACTCGTTCGACCCGTGCATCGCATGCTCGGTCCACATGGTGGACAACCGCAGCGGCGGCATACGGAAGTTCAAGATACGTTAAACCGGACAGGGGCCGGACACGGATCCGGCCCCTGTTCCGCCGGACGGGCATCTTTCCGCACGCAATTTTCATTTGACCGGAGCGGAAGATGCTCTATGATGGGGATACTCGACAGGTTCTACCCTGCAAAAGGCATCGGCGGAAACCATATGGTCCTCGTTCGCTCCATTCTGCTCACCGCCCTCCTGGCGGCGCTGGCCTGCCTGGTGGTAGCCCCGGCGGCCCCGGCCCGGGAGACCATCCCGCCGGTCCTCAGATCGGCGAGCGAATTCGACTACCCGCCCTTCGCCCTGGCCCTGCCCGACGGCACGGCCGACGGTTTCTCCGTGGAGCTGCTCAAGGCCGTGGCCGAAAAGGCCGGGCTCGAGGTCCGCTTCAAGACAGCGCCCTGGGCCGAGATCAAGCAGGAGCTGACCCTCCGCGAGCTCGACGTCCTGCCCCTGGTTTCCTATTCCCTGGAGCGCGACGCCTACTTCGACTTCTCCATCCCCTACCTTCAGATGCACGGCTCCATCTTCGTGCGCAAGGGGACCAAAGGCATCAAGGGCGAAGCGGACCTCAAGGACAAGACGGTCCTGGTCATGCGCGGGGACACGGCCCAGGAATACGCCGAACGAAACCACCTGGCCGGGAAACTCATCCTGACCGAAAGCTACGGCGAGGCCATGCGCCTGCTCTCCGAGGGGCGGTACGACGCCGTCCTGGTGCAGCAGGTGGTCGGCTGGCAGATCGTCAAGAAGCTCGGCCTGAACAACATCGAGGACGTGCGCGCCAACACCCTGGACCCGAGCCTGCGGCCCGAGGGCCAGAACATGTCCGGGTTCGTCCAGAAATTCTGCCTGGCCGTCCCCGAGGGCGACCACGCCCTGCTGGCCCGGCTGAACGAGGGGCTGTCCATCGTCTTCGCCGACGGCACCTACGACCGGCTGTACATCAAGTGGTTCGCCCCCATCCTGCCCCGGCCCGAGCCCACCTTCATGCAGATGGCCCGCCAGTCCCTGGTCTTCGTCCTCCCGGTGGCCCTGCTCATGGCCCTGGGCGGCCTGGTGTTCCTCAAGATCCAGGTCAACCGGAAGACCGCCCACCTGCGCGAGGAGGTCGAGCAGCGCAAGCGGGCCGAGGCCCAGGTGGCCAGGAGCCGGGAGTGGATGCACTCCCTGCTGGACCACCTGCCCCTGTCCGTCTACCTGCAATCCGGGGATCACAAGATCACCTTCGCCAACGAGCACTTCCGCTGCGGCCACGACAAGGACACCGGACGGCCCTGCCACGATGTCCTGTACGGCAGGCCGGACCCGTGCGTCCCGTGCCGGGTCCGGCAGGTCCTCGACTCGGGCGAGTCCCTGACCTGGGAGACCCAGGGGCCGGACGGCACCGCCCTGCTCGTCCACAACGTCCCGTTCCGGGACATGGACGGCTCCCCGGTGGTCCTGGCCGCGGCCATGGACATCACCGAGACCAAGCGCATCGAGGAGGCCCTGAACGAGAGCGAAAACCTGTACCGCACCCTGATCAACAACATGCCGGACATCGTCATGCGCTACGACCGGCAGCTGCGCCGCCGCTTCGTCTCGGAGAACATCGAGCAGTATTCGGGCTTTCCGCCCGAGCATTTCATCGGCAAGACCAACCGGGAGCTGGGCATGCCCGAGGAGCTCTCCCGGTTCATGGACGAGCACATCGCCAAGGTCTTCGAGACCGGCGAGCCCATCGGAACCGAACTCCACGTCGACTGGAACGGCCGGTCGTTCCAGTTCGACTGGCGGCTCTTCCCGGAACGCGATGCGGACGGCGCGGTCCAGACCGTCTCCTCCATCCATCGCGACATCACCCACCAGCACCACGTGGAAGCGGAATACCAGCTCCTTTTCAACGGCATGCTCGACGGGTTCGCCTCCCACGAGATCATCTGCGACGACACGGGAAAACCCGTGGACTACCGCTTCCTGCGCGCCAATCCGGCCTTCGAACGGCTGACCGGCGTCAAGGTCGAGGATATCCTGGGCCGCACCATCCGCGAGGTTTTTCCCGACATCGAACCCTACTGGATCAAGACCTACGGCAAGGTGGCCCTGACCGGCGAGCCCATCGTCTGCGAACACTACGCCTCGGACTTGGGCAAGTATTTCAACGTCAGCGCGTTCTGCCCGACCCCGGGCCGGTTCGCGACCATCTTCTCGGACGTCACGGACCGGGTGAACACGGCCAAAGCCCTGGTGGAGGCCAAGGATCTGGCCGAGTCCGCCAGCCGGGTGAAGTCCGAATTCCTGGCCAACATGAGCCATGAGATACGCACCCCGCTCAACGGCATCATGGGCATGCTCCAGCTCCTGCTCTCCGACGGCCTGACCGAGGAGCAGGCCGAGTACGCGGCCTACGGCATCGAGGCGAGCAGGCGGTTGACCCGGCTGCTCACGGACATCCTCGACCTGTCGCGCATTGAGGCAGGCAAGCTGGAGATCCGCGAGGCCCCCCTGAACCTCCGGGACGTCCTGGCCGGGCTGGAGCAGATGTTCGCCGTGGCCGCCCGGTCCAAGGGACTGACCCTCGACGTCAGGGTGCCCGACGACCTGCCGGAACGGCTCTTCGGGGACGACACCCGACTCCAGCAGATCCTCATCAACCTCATCGGCAACGCCATCAAGTACACCGAGGCGGGCGGAGTGGCCCTGGAGGTCTCGGTCCTGCCCCGGCGGCGGCCGGGCACGGTCCACGTGCTCTTCACGGTCTCGGATACCGGCATCGGCATCCCCGACGACAAGCTGGGGTCCATCTTCGAACATTTCACCCAGGTCAGCAGCGGCTTCACCCGGCACTACCAGGGGGCCGGGCTGGGGCTGGCCATCTCCAAGCGCATGGTCGGCCTGCTCGGCGGGTCCATGGCCGTGGACAGCATGCCCGGCCTGGGCACGACGTTCTGCCTGTGCGTGCCACTGCGCGCGGCCGAAGACGAACCGGCGGACGCCGCGATACTGATTTCCGATGCCCCGGCCCCGTCCCTGAACATCCTCCTGGCCGAAGACGACAAGGTCAACAGCGTGGCCGTGGCCGGCCTGCTCAAGCGCATGGGCCACCGGGTCCGGACCGTGGACAACGGCCAGATGGCCCTGACCGCCCTGCGCGGCGAGCCCTTCGACCTGGTTCTCATGGACATCCAGATGCCGGTCATGGACGGGGTCCAGGCCACCCGGGCCATCCGCGATGGCGAGGTCGGCCCGGACAAGACCTCCATCCCGATCATCGCCATGACCGCCTACGCCATGAAGGGCGACCGCGAGAACTTCCTGGGCAAGGGCATGACCGACTACATCGCCAAACCCCTGGACAAGACCGACCTGGAAAGCGCCATCCGACGGACCGTCATGTAACGGAGCCGCCCCGGCGTTTTCCCCCCATCCCGGGCGCTTGCGGGGCGATTCGCCCCACGCCGTCGCCCATTTCCGCACCGTTGGGAAAATTTTCCTTCCCGTCGCCATTTTTCCCTTGCAAGTGGCGGACATTTGCTATCAACTTGGAAAATCGGAAATACCCCTTCCCGGGGCAGCTCCCATCTTCGCAACATCTTTTCCACAGGTGGTCATCATGCTGCACATTTCCAGAGACGACTGCGTCAACACCGAAACGGCGACCCGGAAGGAATGGATCGACGTCAACGGTCTGGGCGGCTACTCGTCGAGCACCATCATCAACTGCCACACCCGAAAATACCACGGCCTGCTGGTCGCGGCCCTCAAGGAGCCCAAGGGACGGTACGTCCTGCTCTCCAAGCTGGAGACCTCGGTGCTGGCCAACGACCGCGAGTTCCTGCTCTCGTCCAACAAGTATCCGGGCGTGTATCATCCCACCGGGCACCAGTTCGTGGACTCCTTTGACCAGGGCCTCTACCCGTCCACGACCTACCGCATCGGCGACGCGCTCATCCGCAAGTCCTTTCTCATGGTCCACGGCAAGAACACCGTGCTGGTCTGCTTCGAACTGCTCGAGGGCAAGGTCAAGCCCGCACTGCGCCTGCGCCCGCTCCTTCCCTATAGGGACATCCATACGCTGACCCGCGAGAACATGTTCCTGCGGCCCAAGTCCTACCCCGAGAAGAACGGCCGCAAGATCCAGCCCTACGAGGGCATGCCGCCCCTGTACATGGGCACCAACCGGGCCTCGGAATTTTTCCCCGGCCCCAAGTGGGCCTACAACATCGAATACCTCATGGAGCGGGCGCGCGGCTTCGACTACCAGGAGGACCTGTTCTGCCCCGGCATGTTCGAGACGACCCTGGAAAAGGGCAAGCCCGTGATCTTCGCCGCGTCCGTGGAGCCCCTGGGCAACCTGGAGCACCTGCGCAAGAAGGAGATCGCCCGGCGCGAGGCCGAGTTCGAAGCCTGCAAGGACCGCAGCAAGTCCGTGCAATGGCTCAAATATTTCTCCGGGCAGTTCCTCATCCGCAACGCCTCCGGATTCGCCTCGGTCATCGCGGGCTACCACTGGTTCGGCGAGTGGGGCCGCGACACCATGATCTCCCTGCCCGGCCTGACCTTCCATGCAGGACGCAGGGAGTTCGGCGAGGAGGTCCTGGCCGCCTACGCGGGGCTCACCCGAGACGGGCTGCTGCCCAACTACCTGGACCAGAACTCCGATCACCTGGCCTACAACTCGGTGGACGCCTCCCTGTGGTTCTTCTGGGCCGTGCAGGAATACCTCAAGGCCAAGGGAAGCAGGAAATTCGTCAAGGACAAGGTCTACCCGGCCCTGCGCGACATCGTCGCCGCCCACCTGGACGGGCGCGTGCCCCTGTGCGGGCTCGACCAGGACGGCCTGCTCTTCGCGGGCAACGAGCACACCCAGCTGACCTGGATGGACGCCCAGGCGTACGGACGCCCGGTCACCCCGCGCCACGGGGCGGCCGTGGAGATCAACGCCCTGTGGTACAACGCCCTGCGCTTCTTCCTGGAGCTGGCGGAGAGCGAGGACGACGTCCTGGCCGCGCGGGCCCTTGAGGCCGCCGACCGGCTCCAGGCCCACTTCACGGCCCGGTTCTGGAACGACCGCGACAACTGCCTGTGCGACGTGGTCAACGACCACGGCCAGGACCGGAGCATCCGGCCCAACCAGATTTTCGCCCTGTCCCTGCCCCACTCCATGCTCGACTTCCACCACATGCGGGCGGTCATCGGCGTGGTCCAGGCGCACCTCCTCACCCCGTACGGCCTGCGCACCCTCTCGCCCCGCGACCCGGCCTATTCGCCCTACTACGAGGGCGACGCCGACGCCCGCGACTCCGCCTACCACCAGGGCATGGTCTGGCCCTGGCTGGCCGGGCACTTCGGTCAGGCCCTGCTGCGCCAGGCCGAGGACCGCGCCGGAGCCAAGGCGTTCCTGCGCAAGTACTTCAAGCCGATCCTGCGCGAATTCCCCGAGGACTTCTGCATCAGCGCGGTGCCGGAACTGTACACGGGCAACCCGCCGCATGCGCCCAAGGGCGCCGTGGCCCAGGCGTGGTCCATGGCCGAGGCCGTCCGCCTGAACAAGCTCCTCAAGGAGAAGTAGCCATGCGCGTACTCATGTTCGGCTGGGAATTCCCGCCATACATCTCGGGCGGCCTGGGCACGGCCTGCCTCGGCCTGACCAAGGGGCTGGCCCACCTCGGCACCGACATCCTGTTCGTCCTGCCCAAGCTCGACTCCGACGAGGAGGCGCACCACCTGACCCTGGTCGGGGCCAACCGGCTGCGCACCAAGGTCGGCGTGTCCGAGATCCGCAAGCTCCAGCAGCGGCTGTCCGTGCTCGAAGTGCTCTCCCCCCTGCGCCCCTACCTCACGGAGACCGAATACCGCTCCCTGCTGGAGCAGAACGAACTGGTCACCGCCGAGGACATCTTCGGCGAGCTCAAGAACGATTTCTCGGGCGGCTACGGCGAAAACCTCATGGCCGAGATCGTGCGCTACAGCCTCATCGGCGCGCACCTGGGCCTGACCGAGAAGTTCGACGTCATCCACTCCCATGACTGGCTGACCGCCCCGGCGGGCATCGAGGCCAAGCGGGTCTCGGGGAAGCCGCTGGTGGTCCACGCCCACGCGCTCGAATTCGACCGCTCGGGCGAGCACGTCAACCAGCGGGTCTACGACATCGAGCGGGCCGGGTTCGAGGCGGCCGACCGGATCATCGCGGTCAGCCACTTCACCAAGGACACCATCGTCCAGCGCTACTCCATCGACCCGGCCAAGATCACCGTGGTCCACAACGCCGTGGAAAAGGACCGGCGCCTGGGCCACCTGCGCGTGAAAAAGCCGTTCAAGGAGAAGCTGGTCCTCTTCCTGGGCCGGATCACCTTCCAGAAGGGCCCGGACTACTTCGTTGAGGCCGCGGCCAAGGTGCTGGAAAAGCACAACGACGTGCGCTTCGCCATGGCCGGTTCCGGCGACATGTTCCCGCGCATGGTCGAGCGCATGGCCGAGCTGAGGATGGGCGACCGCTTCCACTTCACCGGCTTCGTGCGCGGCACCGACGTGGAGCGCATCTACGCCATGAGCGACCTGTACGTCATGCCCAGCGTGTCCGAGCCGTTCGGCATCACCCCGCTGGAGGCCATGGTCTTCGACGTGCCGTGCATCGTGTCCAAGCAGTCCGGCGTGGCCGAGATCCTGGAGGACGCGGTCAAGGTGGACTTCTGGGACGTGGACCGGCTGGCCTTCGAGATCGGGGACATCCTGACCGACGGGAAACGGGCCAGGACCCTGGTCGAACAAGGCCGGGAAACCCTCAAGAAGATCCAATGGGACCGAGCCGCCGAAAAGGTCCTCGACGTTTACCGGCAACTCACCGGAGGGCGCTCATGATATCCGTCTGCTTCTACTTCCAGGTCCACCAGCCCATGCGCCTGGACAAGGATTACTCCTTCTTCCAGATGGGCCGCAGCCACCACTACCGCGACGAGGTCGCCAACCGCGACATCATGCGCAAGGTGGCCGACAAGTGCTACCTGCCCGCCAACCGCATGATGCTCGACCTCATCGAGCTGCATAAGGGCAAATTCCGCATCTCCTACGCCATCACCGGCGTGGCCATGGAGCAGTTCCAGGAGTTCTGCCCCGAGGTCCTGGACTCCTTCCGCGACCTGGCCGATACCGGGTGCGTGGAGTTCATCGGCGAGACCCACTACCACTCCCTGGCCTTCCTCTTCTCCAGGGAGGAGTTCCGCCGCCAGGTGAAGTTGCACAGCCGCATTCTCGAGGAATTCTTCGGGAGCAGGCCCGTGACCTTCCGCAACACCGAGCTGATCTACAACAACGACCTGGCGCTCGAGATCGAGAAGATGGGCTACAAGGCCATCCTGGCCGAGGGCGCGGACCAGGTGCTCGGCTGGCGCTCGCCCAACTTCGTGTACCAGCCCGCGGGCTGCTCCAAGCTCAAGGCCCTGCTCAAGAACTACCGGCTGTCCGACGACGTGGCCTTCCGCTTCTCGGACCGGGGCTGGAGCGAATGGCCCGTAACCGTGGAGAAATACGCGAACTGGGTCCACAAGGTGGCCGGCAGCGGCGAGATCATCAACCTTTTCATGGACTACGAGACCATCGGCGAGCACCAGTGGGCCGACACCGGCATCTTCGATTTCTTCAGGAAGCTGCCCGAGGCGGTCCTGTCCCGGGGCGACTTCGCCTTCGAGACGCCCGGCGAGGCCGCCGGGCACCTGGACCCCATGGCCCAGCTCGACGTACCCTACTTCACCTCCTGGGCCGACCTGGAGCGCGACGTGACCGCATGGCAGGGCAACCCCATGCAGGATCAGGCCGCCGAACTGGCCTACGCCCTGGAGGACAAGGTCCTGGATTCCGGCGACGAGGACATCATCGCCACCTGGCGCGAGCTGTTGACCAGCGACCATTTCTACTACATGTGCACCAAGTGGTTTTCCGACGGCGACGTCCACAAGTACTTCAACCCGTATGAAACCCCGCACCAGGCGTTCATCACCTACATGAACGTGCTCAACGACCTCGCTCTCCGGCTGGACGGCGCGGACAGACGCCAGGGATAGGAGAAAGAACCATGGAGACAAGTTGGCTGTTCGAAGTTTCCTGGGAAGTGTGCAACAAGGTCGGCGGCATCTACACCGTCATCAGCAGCAAGGCCCCGCAGGCCAAGGCGGCCTTCGACAACCGCTACGTGACAGTGGGTCCGCTGCTCGACCGCAACCCCGGCTTCGTCCCGGCCGCGCCGCCCAAGACGGTCCGCCCGGCCCTGGAACGGCTCAAGGCCTGGGGCGTGGAGACCGCCACCGGCCACTGGGACATCCCCGGCAAGCCCCTGGTCCTGCTCATCGGCTTCCGCAACGCCTTCCCGAACCACGACAAGCTCCTGTTCCAGCTGTGGAACGACTACGGCGTGGACTCCATGGCGGGCGGCTGGGACTACATCGAGCCGGTCCTGTTCTCCACGGCCGCGGCCATGGCCATCAAGGAGATCAGCGAAGACGTGGGCGACGGCGAGGACGTCTACGCCCACTTCCATGAATGGATGTCCGGCGCGGGCGTGCTCTACCTGAAGAAGCATGCCCCCTCCGTGTCCACGGTGCTGACCACCCACGCGACCATGCTCGGCCGGGCCATGTCCGGGTCGGGCGTGGACATCTACAAGCGGCTGGAGGAGATCGAGCCGTCCCAGGAGGCCAAGGCCTTCGGGGTCACGGCCAAGCACTCCATGGAGTCGGTCTCGGCCCGCGAGTCGGACTGCTTCACAACGGTCTCCAACATCACCCGGCGCGAGGCCTCCAACCTGCTCGGCACCAACCCGGCCGTGGTCACGGTCAACGGCTTCAATCTCCAGGGGTTCGCCGAGCCCAAGGCCGTGGCCGAAACCTGCAAGAGCTCGCGCAAGCGGCTCGTGGACCTGGCCGCCCGGTTCCTGGAACGCGACCTGGACCCTGACAAGACCCTGCTGGTGGCGACCAGCGGGCGCTACGAATTCCACAACAAGGGCATCGACCTGCTCCTGGACGGCCTGGGCGACCTGGATGAAGAATTGACCAAGGCCGACAACGACGTCACCGTGGTCGCCTTCCTGCTCGTCTCCTGCGGCTACGCGGGCTTCAGCGACGAGGCCCGACGCCGCCTGAAACAGGAGCGCTACGACATCGAGAAGTATGCCGGGATCAGCACCCACCACCTGGGCGACGCGGACCACGACCCCGTGGTCCTGAAGTGCCGCGAGCGCAAGCTCGACAACGCGGCGACAAACCGCTGCTGCGTCATCTTCATCCCGGTCTACCTGGACGGCAACGACGGCGTGCTCAACCTGGAATACTACGACGCCCTGGCGGGCATGGACCTGACCGCCTTCCCGTCCTTCTACGAGCCGTGGGGCTACACCCCCATGGAGAGTGCGGCCTTCGCCGTGCCCACCATCACCTCGGACCGGGCCGGATTCGGCCAGTGGGTCATGGAGAAGCATCCCGACGGACACCCGGGCGTGCACGTCCTCAACAGGCTGGAGGACGACTACGAGACCACCCGCGAGAACCTGACCCGCTTCCTGGCCGACTTCACCCGCTGGACCCCCGAGGAACGCGCCTCGCGCAGCCAGGAGGCCCGCAAGATCGCCGAGGAGGCCACCTGGGCCCATTTCTACCCCCGCTACCTGGAGGCCTACGAGTACGCCGCCGACATCCGGACCGAGCGCATCGCCGGCGTGCAGCGCATGGCCACCGCGCCCGGCGCCGAGATCAGCTTCTCGGGCGTGAACACCACGCAGCCCCGGCTGCGCTCCTTCACCGTGGTCACCGAACTGCCCGCCCAGCTCGCCCGGCTGCGCCAGGTGGCCGAAAATCTCTGGTGGGTCTGGCACCGCGACTCCCAGGAACTGTTCGAATGGATGGACGTGGACAAGTGGCACGAGAGCGGCCACAACCCGGTCCTGTTCCTGGACACCATGCGCCGCGACCGGCTCAACGAACTGGCCGAGGACCCGGAGTTCATCGGCCGCCTGGGCTCGGTCCTGGAGCGGTTCGACGCCTACATGGCCGAGAGCGCCAAGGCGAACGTCAAGGGCATCACCTGGAAGAACCCGGTGGCCTACTTCTCCATGGAGTTCGGCCTGCACGAATCCATCCCGGTCTACTCCGGCGGCCTGGGCCTGCTCTCCGGCGACCACATCAAGTCGGCCAGCGACCTGAACCTGCCGTTCATCGGCATCTCCCTGTTGTACAAGAACGGCTTCTTCCACCAGCGGATCAACGGCAACGGCGACCAGGTGGTCGAGTACCACCAGAACGACTTCGCGACCATGCCCATCACCCCGCTGCAGAAGGGCGACGCCGAAAAGGTCATGATCACCGTGAACCTGCCGGGCCGCACCGTGTACGCCCAGATATGGGAGGTCCACGTGGGCCGGGCCAAGCTCTACCTGCTTGACACGGACGTGGTCGAGAACTCCCGCTCGGACCGCGACATCACCTCCAAGCTCTATGACCCGACCTCCAAGGGACGCATCGAGCAGGAGATCATCCTCGGCGTAGGCGGCATCCGCCTGCTCGCGGCCCTGGACGTGGCCCCGTCGGTCTACCACCTCAACGAGGGCCACTCCGCCTTCCTGCTCTTCGAGCGCATCCGCCACCTCATGCTCATAGACGGGCTGAACTTCGCCACGGCCAAGGAGATCGTCCGGGGCAACACCGTGTTCACCATGCACACCCCGGTGCCCGCGGGCAACGAGCGGTTCGAGAAGTCCCTGGTGGAGAACTATTTCCGGGGCTATGCCGACGAGATGGGCGTGCCCTGGGACGGCCTGTGGAACCTCGGGCACATCTACGCCGAGGAGGCGGACCACCTGAACATGACCGTGCTCGCCCTGCAGCTCTCCTGCAAGCGCAACGGCGTCAGCCGCCTGCACGGCGACGTGTCCCGGCGCATGTGGCAGGACCTGTGGCGCGGCTTCATCCTGAGCGAGGTCCCGGTGGGCCACGTGACCAACGGCGTGCACATCACCTCCTGGCTGGATGAGCGCGTCCGCCACGACATCGAGGAGTCGTGCAGTCTGTCCGTGCACCGCGCGCTCATCGAGCAGAACGACTGGGAGGCCCTCAACGGACTGGACGACCGGCGGCTGTGGGATACCCACGTGGCCCTCAAGCACCGCCTCTACGACGAGGTGCGCCAGTCCATCTCCAGCCAGTGGACCCGCGAGGGCGAGCCGCCCAACCGGCTGCACGCCTTCCTGAACGAGCTCAACCCGGACCACCTGACCCTGTGCTTCGCCAGACGGTGCACGGCCTACAAGCGGCCCACCCTGCTCTTCCACAACCTCCAGCGGGCCAAGGAGATCCTGGCCAACGCGGATCGCCCGGTGAACATCATCTTCGCGGGCAAGGCCCACCCGGCCGACACCATGGGCGCGAGCTACATCAACCTGATCTGCCGCCTGGCCAAGCAGGACGACTTCCTGGGCCGGGTCATCTTCCTGGAGAGCTACGACATCCGCCTGGCCCGCCTGCTCGTGTCCGGCGCGGACGTCTGGCTGAACAACCCGACCCGCCTCATGGAGGCCAGCGGCACCAGCGGCATGAAGGCCGCGGTCAACGGCGTGCCCAACTGCTCCATCCTGGACGGCTGGTGGGACGAGGCCTTCGACGGCTCAAACGGCTGGGCCGTGGGCAGCGGCCTGGTCTACCAGAGCCAGGTCAACCAGGACATCGTGGACGCGGACAACCTCTACGCCACCCTGGAATCCGAGGTGGTCCCCGAGTTCTACGACCGGGGCGGCGACGGCGTGCCCCACGCCTGGCTGAACCGCATGAAGGCGTCCATGAAGACCGCCTTCCGGCAGTACGGCACCCACCGCATGGTCCGCGAGTACATCGACGACATGTACCTGCCCGCCATCGAACTGGCCACGCTGCGCGCCAAGGACAACAACGAACTGGCCATGGGCCTGGGCGAATGGCGCACGCGCATCCCCGGCCGCTTCGCCACGGTGAACATCAAGGAGGTCCAGGTGGAAGGCATCAGCGGCGACGTGTTCCGGCTGGGCAACCGGCTGACCGTGACCGCCAAGGTGGACCGGGGCCAGCTTTTGACCGAGGAGATCGTGGTCGAGTTCGTGGCCGCCACCCCGAACGAGGAGACCATCGTGGACTGCATCCCCATGCAGCTCAAGCACACGGAGGGTTCCACCCTGCTCTACCGGGCCACCTACAGCCCGGCCGAGTCCGGCCCCATCCGCTACGGCGTCCGCGTCCTCCCCACCCACCCCGGTACGGCCAACAAATGCGATCCTAGATTGATACGGTGGAGTTAGGCGGCTTCCGATAGCGGCGCATCTGCACATTTTTCCGGGGGACTTTCATCCTCACGTAGAAGGCTACGCTGCGGTGAAAGCCCCCCGGATCTGTACCTGGGGCATAATATCTTGTAAGGCTCGAAGACTCGCCTACAATTCACTTAAAAATGCACAGCTGCACCACTCTCGAAAGCCTATTCCGAGGACGAATTGGCGGCGGCAGATGAGAGCCGCTGTCGGGTGCTGCGCACCCGAATCACTCCAAAGAAAAGAGGGCCTTCGACTTGATGAGAGTCGAAGGCCCATATCTATCGGCACCCGCCCCGCGAAGCGGATAGAAAAAGTTTAGGAAGGGAGAGGGGATGGGGGTCCGGGGGAAGGGG
>NZ_JBGLYH010000089.1:0-12760 GCF_041414475.1 Pseudodesulfovibrio karagichevae | reverse complement strand
TGGCTGTATTTGAAAGAGTGCGAATTCAGGTTTAATTACGGCTCCCCAAAAGAGCAGTTATCTATCCTGAAAAAATGGATAAAAAGGCACAACGCGGCATAGTTATCTATGTCAGCCCCAAAAGTTTTGGAGATTCTTAAGAACCTTTTTCAAAAGGTTCTTAAGCCGCCGGAGGCATTCTTCATGGACAATTACGACAAGCAGATACTCGACATCATCCAGTCCCATTTCCCGCTCGCTTCGCGTCCTTACGAGGAGGTCGGCAGGCAGGTCGGTTTGACCGAGGCCGAGGTGCTCGAGCGGGTGCGGGCCATGAAGGCGTCCGGGCTGATCCGACGCATGGGGGCGAATTTCAACTCGAACACGCTGGGCTGGCAGTCCACCCTGTGCGCGGCCAGCGTGCCCGAGGACAAGCTCGACGCGTTCGTGGCCGAGGTGAACAAGCACGACGGCGTGACGCACAACTACCTGCGTGAGAACGAGTTCAACGTCTGGTTCGCGCTCATCGCCCCGGACATGGACGCGGTGGAGGCGATTCTGGCCTCCATCACCGAGGCCACGGGCGTCAAGGTGCTCAACCTCCCGGCGGACAAGCTGTTCAAGATCAAGGTCGATTTCAAGATGGACAAATAAGGGGATGGAAGAAATCATGCCCAAGTTGTTCAAGATTCTGTTGCTCGGGCTGGCCGCCGGCATCCTGAACGCCATCCCCATGGTCTTCCTGTCGGCGGAATGGCAGCCCGTGGTGGCCACCCTGCTCTACTGGCTGGGCCTGAGCATCGTCATCGCCTATGCGCGCATGCCGCTGGAGAGTTGGGCCACGGGCATGCTCATCGCGGTCCTGACCTCCCTGCCCATGGGCATCCTGCTCCATCCGGGCAGCGCGCTGGGCGTGCTCCAGGTCCTCGGCATCGCCCTGGTCCTCGGCGGCCTGCTCGGCTACACCGCCGAACGGCTGGTGGCCGAGCAGCCCTGACCGGCCCCGCTCTCACTTATCCCGATTCCCCTCGACGACGGGCGCGGGCTCATCGAAATACGCTTCCCGCAGCCGGATGTACGGGCTGCTCCCCGAGGAATCGGGCTCCTTGAACCGGTCCAGGGCAGACTGCAGGCGGCGGATCAATCCATCGTCGGTGCTCTTGTTGAACCCGAAATAAATCTGCAACGGTTCGAACCGGTAGACGACGCGGAAGTTTTCCGCAGGCATGCCCTCGTCGCCCATCAGCCGGATCGACGCGCCGATGGCCTGGACAATCACATCCACCCGCCCCTCCCTGAGCATCCGGAGCTGGGCCGGGATGCCGCTGAGCATGACCATGTTCTGCCGGACGCTGGGAAGGGACTTGATCAGAACCCGGTACGGAGCCGTGTTGCGGACCATGCCGATACTGTACTTCTTCAGGTCTTCGAGGCGGTTGACCTCCACACCGGCCCCCTTCCGCGCAAAGACGCCGATGGGCAGCGAGTCCAGGGGGCCGACCCACTTGAAACGGTCGATCCGTTCCGGAAGCCTGGCCAGCACGAGCAGCGCGGTGCCGGGCATGACCTCCACCTCGTGGACGGCCCGCGCCCAGGTCATCACCGTGACGTCCGAAGGGTCGAAATGTTCGTGGACGGAGTGCATCAGCCGCCCCATCAGGGCCACGGCGAATCCCGTGGGCGGACCGTCGTCGCGCAGCTCGGCGTAGGGCGGCAGCGCGTCCACGTAGAAACGGACATGGTCGGCCCGGGCCGGATCGGCGGAGCAGAGCAAGGCGATGGTCCAGAGACACAAGGCGAGGAGGCAATTGGCTTTCGACATACCCATAGAGGTATCGCTACCGCACTTTTCATACGGATAAAATGATAATCTCCACGGCGGCGAGGGCGAAGAACTCGAAAGGCTTGCGGTCCCCCCCGCGAGCGGGTACATCTGTGCCAGCAAAAACATCAAGTGGAGCGCAGCGAATGATTCTTTCCCCCTCCATGCTTTCCTCGGACTTCGCCAACATGGAAACCGAGTTGAAAGCCCTGGAAGCAGCCGGACTCAAGTGGGTTCACCTGGACGTCATGGACGGCCTGTTCGTGCCGAACATCACCTTCGGGCCGCCGATCATCAAGGCCATGCGCGCCAAATCCGGGCTTTTCTTCGACTGCCACCTGATGATCAACGATCCGGGCCGGTATATCGGGGACTTCGTCGACGCCGGGGCCGACCTGATCTGCGTCCACGCCGAGGCGTGCACGCACCTGGAGCGGGTCTGCGCCCAGATAGCCGAGGCCGGTGCCAAGCCCGCCGTGGCCCTGAACCCGCACACCCCGCCCGAGGCCATCCGCTATCTCCTGCCGCAGCTGTTCATGGTCCTGGTCATGTCCGTGAATCCGGGCTTCGGCGGCCAGAAGTTCATCCCGTTCTGCCTGGACAAGGTCCGCGACCTCAAGTCCATGATCACCGCGGCCGGGGCCGACACCCTGATCCAGATCGACGGCGGCGTGACCCTGGACAACGCGCGCGAGCTGACCGAGGCGGGCGTGGACGTGCTCGTGTCCGGCTCGGCCTTCTTCAAGTATCCGCCCTACGGCGAACGGCACAAGGCGTTTCAGGACGCCTGCGAATAACGCAAGCATGCATCAACGGGGCTGTCCGCAGCCCCTTTTCTTTGGGTAACGCAATGGCCCTGGTCAGTTTACGAGACATTTCCATCAATTTCACCGGCACGGTACTGCTGGACAAGGTGTCCATGCAGGTCGAGCCGGGCGAGCGCGTCTGCCTGCTCGGCCGCAACGGCGAGGGCAAATCCACCCTGCTGTCCATCATCGAGGGGATCACCCCGCCGGACACCGGCTCCGTGGACTACCAGCGCGGCTGCCGCGTGGCCATGCTCCCCCAGGAGGTGCCCCAGGCCCTGGAGGGCACGGTCTACGACATCGCGGCCCAGGGGCTGGGCGAGGTCGGCGCGCACCTGGCCGCCTACCACGAGGCCGCCCGCGCCCTGGCCGAATCCCCGGACCCGGGCCAGGACCTGGTGGACCGGCTGGAGAGCGCCCAGCACGCCCTGGAGGAATCCGGGGGCTGGCCGCACCACCAGGCCATCGAGACCGTGCTGTCGCACCTCAAGCTCGACGGCGACGACCTTTTCGCCTCCCTGTCCGGCGGTACCAAGCGCCGCGTGCTCCTGGCCCGCGCCCTGGTCTCGAACCCGGACCTGCTCATCCTGGACGAGCCCACCAACCACCTGGACATCGACTCCATCTCCTGGCTCGAGGACTTCCTGCTGCGCCAGAACGCGGCCCTGCTCTTCGTCACCCACGACCGCGCCTTCCTGCGCAGGCTGGCCACGCGCATCGTGGAGCTCGACCGGGGGCAGCTGCACAGCTGGGACTGCGGCTACGAGACCTACCTGCAGCGCAAGGACGACGCCCTGTCCGCCGAGGCCAAGCAGAACCACAACTTCGACCGCAAGCTGGCCGAGGAGGAGACCTGGATACGGCAGGGCATCAAGGCCCGGCGCACCCGGAACATGGGCCGCGTGCGGGACCTGCGGAAGATGCGCGAGGAACGCAGCGCCCGGCGGGAACGCGTGGGCTCGGTCAAGATGGTCATCCAGGAGGCCGAACGCACGGGCAAGCTGGTCATCGAGGCCAAGGACCTCTGCTTCGGGTTCGACGACAGGCCGCTCATCGCGGACTTCTCCACCACCATCATGCGCGGGGACAAGGTCGGGCTCATCGGGCCCAACGGCGCGGGCAAGACCACCCTGCTCAAGATCCTGCTCGGCGAAATCGAGCCGCAGGCCGGAAGCATCCGCCGAGGGGTCAACCTGCAGATCAACTATTTCGACCAGCTGCGCCTCCAGCTCGACGAGACCCGCTCGGCCCGTCACAACGTGGCCGAGGGCAACGACTTCGTGGACATCAACGGCAACCGCCGCCACGTCATGTCCCACCTCAAGGACTTCCTGTTCACCCCGGACCGGGCCAAGGTCCCTGTCAGCGTGCTGTCCGGCGGCGAGCGCAACCGGCTGCTCCTGGCCAAGCTGTTCACCCGCCCGTCCAACGTCCTGGTCATGGACGAACCGACCAACGACCTGGACGCCGAGACCCTGGACCTCCTGGAAGAACTGCTCATGGACTACCCCGGCACCCTGCTGCTGGTCAGCCACGACCGCGACTTCCTGAACAACGTGGTCACCTCGTCCATCGCCTTCGAGGGCGACGGCGGGGTGGCCGAATATGTGGGCGGCTACGACGACTGGCTCCGGCAGAGGCCCTCCACGGAGCCCGCCCCGGCCAAGGCGTGCAGGGCCAAGCCCGAATACGAGCCGGAAAAGGCGGCCCCGGCCAGGAAGAAGCTGAGCTACAAGGAAAAGTTCGACCTGGAAAAAAAGCGCGAGGAACTCAAGAGGATGCCCGCCCGCATCGAGGGGCTGGAAAAGGAGCTCGGGGCCTTGCAGGCGCGCATGTCTTCCGCTGATTACTACAAGAATTCCGGCGAGATAATGGCGGACGATCAAAAGCGTCTGGAAACCCTTGAGTCCGATCTTGAAATCGCCTATGTGTCCTGGGAAGAACTCGAAACCGCCCTTGAGGGCGTGGAGCTGGATTGATCATGAAAGCCCTGACCATACGCCATGCGGACATGGACGACCTGCCCGCCTGCCACACCATTGAGGCCAATTGTTTTCCCCCCGCCGAGGCGGCCTGGGCGAGCAGCCTGCGCAACCGCATCGAGCTCTATCCCGATGGATTCCTGGTGGCCGAGTTGGAAGGCAAGGTGGTCGCCCAGGTGAACGCGGGCGCAACCGACAAGGACGACATCACTGACGAGGACTTCAAGCAGCTCATCGGGCACGACCCGGAAGGCCGCCACCTGGTCATCTTCTCCCTGTCCGTGCACCCGAATTTCCAGAAGCGCGGCATCGCGCGAAAGTTGCTGACCAACTTCATCGAGCATGCCCGGGACATGGGCAAATCCGCCATCAAGCTGTTGTGCAAGGAGCCGCTCATGGCCTTCTACGCCCGCTTCGGCTTCACCGACGACGGCCTGTCCTCGTCCACCCACGGCGGCGTCGCCTGGCACGCCATGACCCTGGACCTCCAGGACTGAGCACGCTGCGAACGAAAAACAAAAAGGCTACCGGGACACTCCCCGGCAGCCTTTTTTCGTCATGGGCGACAGGGGCTTACCACCCCTTGGATTTGAGGATGTCGTTGACCTTCTTTTCGGTCTTCTTTTCCACGATGACCATCTTCTTGGCCTGGGCCTTCTTGATCTTGTCGGTCAGGGCCTCGATGTCCGCGGGCTTCTCCATGAAGTCCATGGCGCCGAGCTTCATGGCCTGAATGCCCGCCTCCAGGGTGGCCTGGCCGGTGAGCAGGATGACCTGCATGTCCGGGTTGGTCTTCCGGATGATCTTGAGCATGTCGATGCCGTTCATGTCCGGCATCTGCAGGTCCAGCACGATGGCGTCGAAATCGCCGGAATTGATCGCGCTGACCGCCGCACCGGCGTTCTCGGCCGTGGTCACATCCATGCCCCGGATCTCCATCCGTTCGGACAGTGCCTCGAGGAATTCCACTTCGTCATCGATAAGCAGTACTTTTTCTGCCATTTTCTCTTCTCCGATCAGGTATGAATGTTGTCTTACGCGGGAGCGCCCTTGTCCGCAAGCAGCAACTGGCTGGTCCCGGTCTTTTGGTCCACCTCGAGGCGGGCGTTCATGGCCCGGGCCTGCTCGGCAAACGGTGCGTCATCCTTCAGCGGGGCATCCTTTCCGGGCACGGAAAGGGAGAACGATGCGCCGCCTTCATCGGGGGAAACGCTGACGACCAGCGTGTCTCCCGGTTGCATGGAATCGAAGGCCGCCACCATGGAGGAGTGCAGCAGCCGCGTCAGATCAAAGGGGCACGCG
Source organism: Pseudodesulfovibrio karagichevae (assembly GCF_041414475.1). Classification (NCBI taxonomy): domain Bacteria; kingdom Pseudomonadati; phylum Thermodesulfobacteriota; class Desulfovibrionia; order Desulfovibrionales; family Desulfovibrionaceae; genus Pseudodesulfovibrio; species Pseudodesulfovibrio karagichevae. Next base: position 6,869 of record NZ_JBGLYH010000089.1, on the reverse strand, counting down.
ACCATGGACACGGGCCCGCCCTCGCCCACGGTCAGCTTGATCTGGCGCATGTCGGCAAAACGGGCGGTCAGGTCCGCCGCGAGACGCAGGGCCTCGGCCAGGTTCACCTCGCGGACGTCCTCGTCCGTGGAATGGGCGAAGGCGTTCATGTTCCTGACAATGGCGTCGCCGCGCCGGATCTGGCCCTGGATGGAATGGGCCGCGCTCTTGAGCCGCTCGGGCTGAAGGGGCACTCCGCGCTCGGCCATGAGCGTGAAGTCCTCGATCAGACCGGCCGCCTCGTTGATCACGGCGAACACGTTCTTGATCTCGTGGGACACGGATGCGCTGATGCGCCCGAAAAATCGCAGTCCCTCGCGGGGTTCGCACTGGGTCCGGCTCATGCCATCTCCTTTGTTGTTACGCCGCCACTTTGCGGATCAGGGCGACCAGATCCTCGAGCTGGATGGGCTTGATCAGGTAATTGCAGCCCGCCGCGCAGCCCGCCTTGAAATCCGCTTCCGAGCCATGGCCGGACAGGAAGATGAACTTCATGTCCGGGTGCCGCTCCGCCAGCAGTTCCATGAGCTCCAGGCCGCTCAGCCTGGGCATCTTCATGTCCAGGACGGCCACGTCGTAGGCGGTCTTTTCGGCCATGGCCAGGGCCGATTCGCCGCTGTCCGTCCAGTCCGCGTCCACATCCCGGAACGCCAGGCGCTCGGCCATGGCGGAAACCAGCTCCACTTCGTCGTCTACCAACAGTACTTTCATGTTATGCCTTGCTCGTCTTGTCTTCGGGCTTGGCCCCCTTGAGGGGCATGATAATGGTGAAGGTCGTACCCACGCCCACCTTGCTCTCAACGGCCATGGTCCCGCCCAGCTCCTGGACCAGGCCGTAGGTGATGGACAACCCCAGGCCGGTGCCGCCGGTCTTCTTCTTGGTGGAGAAGAACGGGTCGAAGATGCGCTTGATGTCCGATTCCGGGATGCCGCAGCCGTCGTCCTCCACGGTGAAGACCAACTGGTCACAGGCTGTCTCCCGGGCCGTGATGGACAGGTGCCCCCCGTCGTTCATGGCCTGGAAGGCGTTGTTCACCAGGTTGAGGAAGATCTGCTGCAGCTTGCCCCGGTCCGAGATGAACGGGGGCAGCTTCTCCGGGATGTCCATGTCGATGGTGATGGACCGGTACTCGGCCTCCTTACGCAGGAAGTCGATGACCTCGTTGGCCAGGTCCTTGAATTCGATCTCGTCCATCTCCACGTCGATGTGTCGGGCGAAGCTCAGAAGCCGCTTGGTGATCTTGCCGCACCGGGCCACCGAGTTGATGATGGAGTCGATGTTCCTCAACAGCCGCTCGTCGTTGGCGTACTCCTGCTTGTAGACGAACAGGTCGCGGATCAGCCCGGCCTTCTCGTTGATGATGGCCAGGGGGTTGTTTATCTCATGGGCCACGCCGGCGGCCAGCCGCCCGATGGAGGCCATGCGGTTGGTGTGCTCCATGCGGTGCAGGGTCCGCGCCCTGGTCTGGTCCGCGATGTAGACCTTGTTGACCAGGTAGGTGGCCACGCCCACGATGACCAGCAGGATGACGACGATGCTCGTGATCAGGATCCAGAGCAACTCCATGCGGATGGTCTGCAACGGCTTCATCAGTTCGCGGGTGTGCTTGACCACGAGGACGATGAACGGGGTGTCGTGGATGTAGGCGTAGCCCACGGTGTACTCCACGCCGTCCCCGCCCCGGACCTGCTCCACGCTGGTCGTCTCGGTGTAGCCGGGAATGGTCAGGTCCACCCTGGTCATCAGGGAGCCGTGCTCCTTGGACGGGGTCTGGATGACGCCCTCGCGGTCGACCACGAAGGCGTCGCCTCCGCCGGGCAGGTCCAGCTGGGTCAGGATGGAGTTGAACTGGTCCGTGTCCAGGGTGGCCCGGAGGATGAAGTCCTCCCCGGTCCCGCTGTCGCGTACCTTGCGCGAGACCACCAGGTGCGGCTCGTCGCGGAAGCCGAGGAAGACCCGGCTGATGTAGGTGCCGTGGGCCATGGTCGTGGCGAACCCCTCCTGGCCGCTGTAGTCGCGGCCGAGCAGGTCGTAGGGGCCGATGTAGGCGATCTGCCGTCCACGGGCGTCGATCACGCCGATGTCCACGAACCCGCCGAAGCTCTGCTTGAGGGAGGTCAGCACCTTGGCCAGGTTCCTGTTGTCGCGCAGGGCCGCGATGCCCTGGTCCTGAACCAGGAACTCCAGGGCCTTGGTCCGCTCCTCCAGGAAGTAGGCCACCGAACGCCTCGTATTGGAGGTCGTCCTGGCCGTGCGCAGGAGGTTCTCGGATTCCAGGGAATGCCGGGTGACGTTGTAGTCGATGAAGGCCATGACCATCAGGGGGATGAGCGCCACCAGCGCCAGCAGGATGATGGCGAAGCGCCAGATGCGGCGGTAGTTGAACAGGCTCTTGCCCGCCCCCGCGTCGCTGTCCGTATCCCAGAACTGCGGCCGTATCTTCTCGATCAATGATGCCATGACGCCACCCGGCTTCCGGAGTTACTTTTGGGCCCTGATCTTTTCGTTGGCGGCCTTGAGCGTCTCGCTCAGGACGTCGATGTCCACGGGCTTGTGCAGGTAGGCGAACGCGCCCAACTCCATGCACACCTCGCGGTCCGCCTCGGAGCCGTGGCCGGTCAGGATGATGACCTCGATGTCCGGGTGCTCGCTCTTGACGCGGCGCAGGACCTCGATGCCGTCGATGCCGGGCATCTTCAGGTCGAGGATCATGACCTCGGGTTCGTCTTCCCTGACCAGGTTCAAGGCGGACTCCCCATCATAAACCACGGCGGAACCCATGTCACGCATCATCAGTCTTTCGGACAGGGTCTGGACGAATTCGCGCTCGTCGTCGACCAGCAGGACCTTGGACGGCACGGCGAAATCCATCTTGCGGTAGATGTCGGTCTGGTGGAAGCCCTTGCCCACCTGGGCCTCAACGGCCATGACGCCCTCCACCCCGGAGACGATGGACTTCAGCTCGCGCTCCAGCTTCTCCAGCAGAAGGACGTGCTTGTTGATGGTCAGGATGACGGTGCCCTTGCGTGCCGAGACCTGGACGCTGTGGCCCTCCTTGGCGAGCACGGTCTCCACCCGGGCGGCCAGGAGGAAGTCCTGGACCTGGGCGCGGGTCTTGTCCGTGACCTTGACCGCGGCGTTCCCCAGCTGTTCGACGATGAGGTCGGCCGAGCGGTCCACGCCGGTGGAGGCCACGGGCAGGACCAGGTCGTAGAGGGTGCCGGACCACGGGTCGTCCGTGTCGCGCAGGGCCTTGACCCAGGCGGCGCGGTCCTCGTCGTCCTTGCGGATGAGTTTCATGGCGTGCTTGTCGGCGAACCCCTCCTCGCGCTCGGCCACGGCCACACGCGCCTTGCGGTCGGAGATGAGGCAGACCTTGAGGATGTGGCCGATGGCCGGATCGGGCAGCTGGGAGGCGAACCCGGGAATGACCAGGTTGTCGTCCTTGACCAGCCGCTCGGCCACGGCCAGGCGCATCCAGGCGATGGCCTGCTCCTTCTCGTGGCTGAAGCTGTTGAAGACCGAGGCCTTGGCCTGGAAGGCCCGGGCGATGCGGTCCTCGGCCATGCCCGACAGGTGCGAGGCGTCGGCCACGATCTCCTGGTCGGTTACCAACCGGCAGTCCGTGGCGTCGAGCACGCGCTTGACCACCACGCCGGCTTCGCAAAACAGTCCGTTGAAAACGGTGATGACAGACATATTGACTCCCTTTTCGCGCCTTAGGCCAGGCGGCAAACGGTGGTGAGGGGACAGCTCTCTTCCTCGCCATTGCGATGGGCACTGGCGTGCGTGGCGCAGATGGCGCTCTCCATGGTCGCGTAGACGTGGTCCTTGCCGATCTTCTCCAGCAGGTGGGTGCGTTCGAGCACGGCCATGACCGCCTCGTTCACGCCGCACAGGGAGATGTCCAGGCCGCGGGAGCGGACCCGGTCGACGATGAGCGACAGGGCCTCCTCGCCCGAGGCGTCCATGTCGTTGATGCCGTTGGCCACGATGATGATGTGCCTGAGCTTGTCGTTGCCCATCAGCCGTTCGGTGATCTGGTCTTCCAGGAAGCTGGCGTTGGCGAAGAACAGCGGGCCGTCGAAGCGGACCAGGGAGATGTGCTTGCACTCGCGCAGGCCGAAGGCGGTGGCGTCGCGCAGGGACTCGTCCTCGGTGCGGGACAGGTTGGCCACGCGCGGGCGCATGGACTTGTACAGGAAGACCAGCAGCGACAGGACCACGCCGACCATGATGCCCTTGTCCAGGTGCGGCGCGAACGCCAGGGTGCAGACGAAGGACAGGATGGAGATGGCGCCGTCATACCACTGGGCCTTCCAGGCGTGGATGAAGCCCGAGGCGTTGATCAGCCCGATGACGGCCATCATGATGACCGCGGCCAGCACGGCCTGGGGCAGGTGGTAGAGCAGCGGGGTGAAGAAGAGCAGCGCGATGACGACCATGAGGGAGGTGAACACGCTGGACATGCCGGTCATGGCGCCCGCCTGGAGGTTGACCGCCGAGCGCGAGAACGAGCCCGAGGCCGGATAGCTCTTGCCGCAGGCGCCGAGCATGTTGGCCAGCCCCTGGCCGATGAGCTCCTGGTTGGGGTCCAACCGCTGGCCGGTCTTGGCGGCCATGGCCTTGGCGATGGAGATGGCCTCCATGAAACCGAGCAGGGAGATGATCGCCGCGAACGGGAGCAGGTGCAGCATGACCTTGAGGTCGAGCGACGGCATGGAGATGGACGGGATGCCCGAGGGCACGGTGCCGACCACGGCCCCGCCGCCCATCATCTTCAGGGAGGCGGCGTCGAGCTTGGTGTTGCCGACCTTGATGCGCCAGGTCCGGCCGTCGTCGGTCATGCCGTCCGGAACCGCGCCGCGCGCGAAGAAGAGCAGGCCGCCGCCGGGCTGCTCCACGCCGGAGAGCAGGGTCTCGCGCAGTTCGGTGCGCAGTTCGTGGGCCTTTTCCTTGAGGGCGGCCATCTTGACGCCGATGACGTTCTGGCCGTGCTGGATGTCCAGGACGGTGAGAGGGTCGCCGCTCGCCTTGGCCTCTTCCAGCTGCTTGGCCAGGTCGGTGCGCTCCACGGCCAGCACGTCCATGGCGTCCACGGTGGCGTTGAAGCCGGCCACGGCGTCATGCACGGCCGTGACGCGGATGGCGTCCACCGGGGCCTTGGTGTCGTGATTGAAGCCCAGCCCCCAGGACAGGGCCGTGGTCACGACGACGGCCACCAGCACGTTGGGAATCTTGGGATTGATGCGCTTGAGGCCGACCATGATGCCGAAGGCCAGCACGCCCATGCCGAGCGTGGGCCAGTGGGTGTAGTGGATGGCGCTTTCCACCACGCGCATGATGGTCTCGTAGTGGTGCTTGGCGCCGTCGACGTAGACGCCGAACATCTTGGAAAACTGGGACGAGGCGATGATGATGGCCGCCGCATTGGTGAAGCCGTTGACCACCGGGTGGGACAGGAAGTTGACCACCAGGCCGAGCTTGAGCACGCCGAGCAGGAACTGGAACATGCCGACCATGAGCGCCAGCAGGATGGCGTAGGCGATGTACCCTTCGCTGCCCGCCGTGGCCAGCGGCTCCAGGGAGGCGGCGGTCATCAGCGAGACCACGGCCACGGGGCCGGTGGCCAGCTGGCGGCTGGAGCCGAACAGGGCGGCCACCAGGGGCGGCAGGAAGGACGCATACAGACCGTAATAGGCGGGCATGCCCGCCAGCTGCGCATAGGCCATGGATTGTGGGATGAGCACGAGGGCGACGGTCAGCCCCGCGATGGCGTCGGCGCGCAACGCCGTCGTGTTGTACCCTTTGAACCAGCCGATAAAGGGAAATATTCGTGAAAGCATGCAGCCTCTTCCTTGCATTACGCCTGCAGCATCCTGCGGCACGCCCGCATCAATTCGTTGAACAGTGCGCCCGCATCGTACAGGTTGTAGTTTTTGAACCGAACCAGACCATCAGCCATCGTGAACAGAATGAGCGCCGATTTCCTGGGAAGGATTTCCTTGCTGATGGAGCCGTCCTCCAGCCCCGCCACGATGGCCTTCTCGAAGATGTCCACGAGGCAATTGTAGATATCCTCGAGGTTCCCCCTGAACTCCGGATTGGACTCGGAGAACTGGTAGAGAAAGTGGCGGTGCAGCAGGAGGAACTTGTCCTCCATCAGGCCTGCCAGATAGAGGTAGAATGAGATGACCTCCTCCGTCATCTCGAGACCGGACTTGAACGGCCTGTTCTCGAAGAACCGTTCGAACTGGTCGACTATCTCGTCCCTGGTTTTTTCCAGGATCGCCAGCAACAGACCCTCTTTGGTCTTGAAGTGATAGAAAATCGTCCCCTCGGCCACCCCGGTGAGGCGGGCAAGTTCCTGCCCGGACGTGTCCGCAAACCCCTTGTGCGCGAACATGAACGTGGCGACCTTGAGGATGGATTCCTTCTTCTTCATGCCTTGATCCTTTTTTCCCAAGCGAACCGAGTGTTCACTCAGTTTTTTCCCTCATACTGAGTAACATCCTACTATGTCAAAAAAATCGGGAAAACTGAGTATGCACTCAGTTTCACAAGCAAGGCTCGCAAAATGATTGAAAAACTCGAAAACCCGAAATCGACAAGCGAATAAAAAAAGAAAAAAAGTTGCCCCCCTCCTCCGCCACCCTCGCCGAGCGCACCCCGCGAAGCGGCCATAAAAAGTTTCGGAAGGATGAGGGGATGGGGGTCCGGGGGAAGGGGAGAAGGGGGTACAGCCCGGGTACATAGGTAACACATTAGCCCGGGAACATGGGTAACACTTTGGGCATGAGAGCCTGGAGGTGCCCATGCCCTGGAATGA